>CANRDP010000010.1 GCA_947629415.1 uncultured Bacilli bacterium | reverse complement strand
ACATTTTTTTTACCTCGAAAATATTTTATCACGATTAACATGAAGAAAAAAGACAGCTTTTTGAAAAGAAAGAAAAAAGCCAAGGTTTTGCTCCTTGGCTTTTAAAAACAATAGGTTTTCTTCTTATTCATCCTCTTCAAAGATATCCGGATAAGTGGATTCAAGATAACTATAGAAATCGTCATCATGATAAGAAATGTTATATTCTTTGAAGTAATGGATTAAAGCATCTTGTTGATAAGATTCATTTTCACCGAGTAAAGTGGCAATACGAATTGCTTTGTTTTTCACCTCTTCATTGGTACCATCTTCTTCGCCGCCTTTTAAGTCTGCGGTATTATAATCATATTGATCGACGATAACCACATAATAGGTTGAAGATTCCGCGTCATAATGATATAAATTTGCTGCTTGCGCGATACAAGAAGAAGTACTGTTGCAAACCAGATTCTTCGAGGTACTTTCACCTTCTCCGGAAGAACCGGAATTCACTTTTTTCTCCGGCATCAGGAAAGTAGTGTTTCCGACGGTTACCAGATTGTTTTCCACACTCATGGAAAAAAGACGGCTACGAATGGAAGAAGGGAAGTCGATTAAGCCGGTTCGTTCGACATAAAAATCATCATAGACAATATCATCGGCTAAAATTTCTCGTTCGGCAAGCGTAACGCCCCAATCAATCGGATAAGCGAAGCTTCCGGTATATTTTGAAACCGTATCGTTAATGGTACTTAATTCAAAATCCAATCCGGATTTTAAATGATAATGGCCATTTTTATTGTCGGCAATTTTGGCTAAATCTTCTTCAATGGCAGAATTTCGAGTATAAAGTTTTTCACCACTGATATTTCCGCTATTGATGAAATTCTTTTCTTTTTCCGTTAATCCCTCATCGACACCTTTCCAAATATTGGAAATTGCTTCTACCGAGAAAATGTAGTTTCCATCACTATCTTTTTCTCCCGGGAAATAATTTGCGGCATCTGCATTTCCGCTGGTTTGTGCATATAAGAAACCACCGATATAGTTGTTAATCGTACGGTTTGCAGCGGTCTTATCGTTAATGGAACCATTATCAAGTTCTACGGCACGAACATTCCTTGCTGCGGCACGACCTAAGACTTTATATTTATTTTGATATAAATATTTTGCCGTCAATAAGCGTTTGTAAATAATAGGAGATACCACTTTCTCCCGATAATCCTTATATCTTTCTCGTCCGTTATTCGGGAATAATTCATCAAAAGTCAAATTCGGTACCAATAATCGTTCTTCACCAAAATTTTCTGCGACTTCGGAATTATCATAATCTTTAATTATATAAAGAGCATCTCTTTGTTCTCGCGCAAATTTTTCTTCCTGATAGTTAGAATCTTTCGTATAACCACCATCATAAATCGCATCCACCATATAATCATCCATTAATTTTTGGAATTCTTCTTCCGATGTACTATTCGGAGATGTCGAAGCCAAGAAATCAATTTCGTTTAAAGTCTTATAGCCGAGTGCTTTTAAACTTGCCAATTCCGGATCTTGTTCCGAGACACCGATTTCTTTTTTTGCCATTTGATTGATTAAATAGTCCACGATGGTGGAATTACTTGTTCCGGCATCAACCAAAGCATCATATAAATCGGTAAATTCATTGTTATAGATTTCTTCGTTACCACTGTTACCAGAAACTTGAACCAAGGAATCCTCTACATAATTCGGTTTTGCTTTAATTTCGGTGGAACAACCGACTAACAAGGCTGTAGCAGCAAGTACTGCAATAACATTTTTCTTTTTCATCCTGCTTTTCCTCCTATTCAACCACCGGTTCAAAACCACTATCGAAATCTTTAATGACATTTAAGGAAATTTCGGTGGATTTGAATTCCAATTGTGCACAAAGTTTTCGTAAATAACTTTCCCAACTGGACTCATAATTTTCATTCCGATCCAAAGCACTTCTGGCACGGGTTGAAGTCATATATTTTTCAATACTATCTTTTATTCTGGAATCCAACGTGATGTTATAACCATCGGATTTCAAAACAGAGAATATTTTTTCATATAAACGGAAATTGATATTGGAATCATACGATTTGACCGCGGATTCGATTTCACTGGCACGATCCGAATAATCTCCGCGTTGTGAATCAATGAAGGTAACATAACGTTTATCTTGAGAAATATCCGCATTGTTTCTCGGAACATTTATCGAGTAATATTTTAATTCTTGTTCTACAGAATAACTATAACCGGATTTTCCGAGATTTTCTTCATTTACCAACGGAGAATTTTCAATCAAAATGAAATGAATTCCTTGGTAACCTTCGTCACCACTTGTACCTGCTCTTGTAACAAGAATCGGACGTCCGTTTTCATCGCAAAGAATTTTATCCTTTTCTTCCGTACTTTTACTTACACCTTCCAGATAACGGAAATTCGAATTATCAGCGACGGTTGCGTTACCCTTGACGATAAAGCTCAAACCATGATTATTGAAATAATGATTAAACAATATATTTCTTGGGTAATAAATATCTTTTCCGTCACGAACATTTTTTCCTTCGGAATCTGTCGTGGTTTCAGCATATTGAATCAGTTGATCGGCAACTTCAAAAGGAATGAAATTCACACATGCATCCAAAACATCTTTGGTATTCACCATATTTTCGGCATCATCACTATTTGTATTTCCGGAAAGGCGAACTTTTTCTGGGATACCTAAGGTTTCGCTACCATTGGTAACATTTGCATTATGATAAGCATCATATTGGAAAACGGCGAATTTGAATTCATCGACATAACCTGTGGTACGACCCATAATTTCGTTTAACGAACCAAAGCTGCTCACAGAACCATCATCCGAATAACTTCGGGCGACTTCACCATAAGTTAAAGAAGGTCGAGCCAAATCCTTAATGGTATTGCCGAGTTTTTTGGCTTCATCTGCAGAAATGGTTTGTGCACTGGGTAAAAAAGAATTACCGGAGGCACTGATTTTTACCAAGATATGACGAATATGATAAGGATTTTCATTTTGAATAAATTCCTTAGATAAATAATAATCACTGAAAGGATCTTCAGGATTCGTCACGGAAATGGTATCCGTCATCGTTCCGGAAAAAATTTGACTATCGTAATAATCATCTTCAAATTTTGATTTTTGTAGACCTAATTCTTTGATTTTCGAAAGATCCGCGAGATCATCCGCACCATTACTTTCTAATAGTTTTGAAAGTTCTTCATTATATGTTGTACCATTACTCGAAGCATTATCATTGGCATTTTGTTGAATTTGAGCTACTTGAGTAGCAACTTCATTTGAGATTTCTTGGGTAATGGGAACTCCTTTTCGAATTAAAACATCATAAACTGCATTAAATGCTGCAGAGGCACCAGATGTTGTCGAAAGATATTTTCCAAACAAATCATTTGCTGTATAGGTCTCTTTAGAAACGTCATTCTCAATACTGACAATTACATCTTCACCATCAATTTGTAAAGGACTGGTATTTTGTGAACATCCCACAAGTGAACATAAAGACATAATTCCGGCCGCAGAGAGAGCAACAAAGTGTTTTTTGTTCATAAAGAATTCCTCCTCTAAATTTATATAGCACGATTATTTTACCTTAATAGACTAGTTAATTTCAAGAAAAAATGGTGCTTAGATTACAAAAATATATTTATATTTAATATCTTGCGCGTGCGCGCGCTATTTTGGGCAACGGCATGGGCGCGAAAAGGAAAATTCATAAGAAATGAGGTGCCAAATAAAAACTTTTACATAGTATATCCTGAAAACAAAGGAGGTCAGAAAACTTATGAATCCGATGGCTGGTACCTGCGGCAACTCTTCTTGTGGTTGTGGCAACGGCTTTTTCGCCTATATACTCATTTTGTTTATCCTGATTGCAATCATTGGCTGTTATTGTCAATGTTACTAAAAAGGAGGTGCTTCTCAGATGAATACGAACAGTACATTTGCGATTATTTTGGTTTTATTTATCCTTCTGGTCATCGTCGGTTGCGGCGGATGGTTCGGAAATTGTGGCTGTGGCTGCTAATTCGCAGACATGGGTTTCGGAGGGCAAAGGAAACTTTGCCCATTTTTTTTATTTCATAAAAGTTTCACGAAATTTGAAAACTAATTTAATCAAATTGTACTCATTTATAAATTAGTGTAAAATAATAACGCTTGAGGTGATTTTATGGACACTTTAATTTTTCGTAATCTTCATGTTTCCGTCGATGGAAAAGAAATTTTGAAAGGTGTCAATGGGACGATTCATGCCGGAGAAACCATTGCTTTATTGGGACCAAACGGTCATGGTAAGTCCACTTTATTGTCGGTAATTATGGGAAATCCAAAGTATCGGGTTACCGATGGAGAAATTCTTTTGGATGGAAAAAATATTTTGTCGATGCATGTCGATGAACGATCAAAAAACGGCATATTTTTGGCTATGCAATATCCTAGTGAAGTTCCCGGAGTGGTAAATGCCGATTTTTTGAAAGCCGCAATGAATGCACATCGGGAAGAACCGATAAAACTTTTTGAATTTTATAAAGAAATGGAAAAAGCTTCAAGCAAAATGTCTATTCCGATGGATATGGCAACACGCTATTTAAATGAAGGATTTTCCGGCGGAGAGAAAAAACGCAATGAAATTCTCCAAATGATGTTATTAAAACCATCACTTGCAATGTTAGATGAAATTGATTCCGGTTTGGATGTCGATGCTTTGACCATGGTAAGTCAAGCTATCGAGGAAATGAAAGATGCGAAACGATCCTTTTTTGTTGTTTCGCATTATGCAAGACTTTATCACTTAATTCATCCGACGAGAGCTATGGTAATGATTAATGGTAAGATTGTCTTGGATGGAGATCCGTCTTTAATCGAACGCATTGATCATGAAGGATACGAATGGATTCAAGATGAACTTGGTATACAAATTAAAAAAGAAGAAATGACGATGAATTCCACTTCTATCGGTACATGTGGTGTGAAAGAATCATTAAATCGGAAAGAGGAAAAGTAAATGAAGAATCTTTTGAAAGATTCGATTTTGAATATAAAAAAAGAAAAAAGCAAGAAAGGAATTCTTTTTTCTGTTTTAAAGACGATAGATGAACCGATTTTTTTACCTTCTTTCGATGAAGAAATAGAAATTCTTCTGGAAAAAAATGTCTCTTTGCATCTTTTGGAAAGAGAAACTTCGGAAAAGAAAAGAAGTTATCGATTAAAAGAAGGAGCGGTACTTCATCATAATTTTCTTTCTTTTTGTGAAGGCGGAGAAGAGCAAAGAGAAATTCTTCTCTATCGGAATGCCTGTTGGGAAGCCGCCTATGCGGATTTTTCTTTTACTTCTCATACCTTGAACATAAATTGTATTTTGGAAGAAGAAGGAGCAAAAGGATTTTTTCATCTTTCCGGTTTAGGAAGAAAAGAAACGAAAAAAGTATTTAATATCAACTTTATTCATAAAGCACCAAACACAGAAAGCATTATGGAAAATTACGGAGTAGTTCGCGAAAATTCTTCTTTATCCTTTATTGGCACCAGTTTTATTCAGCAGGGAGCAAAAAAATCAAAAGCGGCGCAAATCGCAAAAATTATGATTTTTGACCCTAAATGTCAAGCATCCGCCAGTCCTATTTTAAAAATTGATGAAAATGATGTCCTGGCTTCACATGCTGCCGCAGAAGGAAAAATCAATGAAGAACATCTATTTTATTTGATGTCTCGGGGATTAAAAGAAGATGAAGCAAAACGATTAATTACTTTAGGATATTTGAATCCGATTACGACTTTTATTTTTGACGATGAAGCCAAAGAAGAAGTGCGCAAAAATATTATGGAAAGGATATGAGAAGATATGGATGTTGATAAGATTCGTCAAGATTTTCCCATGTTAAGAGGAATAAAAATGCAAGGAAAACCGCTCATTTATTTTGATAATGCAGCGACTTCTTTGAAACCGCAATGTGTTTTAGATGCCATTTTGGATTATTATAGGAATTTTAATGCCAATTCTCATCGTGGTGATTATGATATTGCACATCATGTGGATGTTCTTTTTGAAGAAACAAGGGAAAAAATTGCCGGATTCATCAATGCCAATGCAAACGAAATCGTTTTTACCGCAAATACTTCCATGGGATTAAACATGGTAGCCTATGGATTAATGCCGAAAATTAAAGAAGGAGATGAAATTCTTCTTTCCGAAGCGGAACATGCTTCAAATCTTTTGCCTTGGTTTAAAGTTGCCGAAGAAAAAAAAGCGATAATTCGCTATATTCCTCTTACAAAAGAAGGGCGATTGACGGTAGAAAATTTAAAGAAATCTTTATCTCCACGAACAAAGATTGTTTCTTTGGCTCATGTCAGTAATGTATTGGGTTATATTTTGGATGTAAAATCTTTTGCAAAAGAAATTCATAAAACACAAGCTCTTTTTGTTGTCGATGGAGCGCAAAGTGTTCCGCATATGAAAATCGATGTACAAGATTTGGATTGTGATTTTTTATGTTTTTCGGGCCATAAAATGTTAGCCCCTACAGGTATCGGCGTTTTGTATGGGAAATATGATTTACTTTGCGATATGGAACCTCTGATGAGCGGAGGTGGCATGAATACACATTTCAATATGTGCGGCAAAGTGGGACTGCAAAATCCTCCTTTGCGGTTTGAAGCGGGAACACCGAATATTGAAGGAGTAGTCGGTTTTTATGCAGCCATCGATTATTTGAATGCGATTGGGATGGAAAATATCGATAAAAGAGAACGGGCATTAAAAAAATATGCCATTCAAGAATTACAGCAGTGTGAAAATGTGATTCTTTACAATAAAGAAAGCGAAAGCGGTATTGTAACCTTTAACATCAAGGGAGTTTTTTCCCAAGATGCGGGAAGTTATTTTAATTCTAAAGGGATTTGTGTCCGGACCGGGTTACATTGTGCCAAAATATTAACGGATTTTTTGAAAACCGATGGTACGGTAAGAGCCAGTTTTGCTTTTTATAATACCGAAGCGGAAATCGATACTTTTGTGGAAGCTTGCAGAAACGGAGGGAATTTTTTAGATGCGTTTTTCGATGACAAATGAAATGATGCGGGAAATCATCATGGATCATTATGGGAATCCCAGAAATAAAAAAGAAACAGACAATTCGGAATATCAAACCATTTTTATGGATTCCGTTTCTTGCATTGATAAAATTTATATTCAAGCATTGGTTAAAAACGATGTTTTAATCGATGTTCTTTGGCATGGAGTCGGTTGTGCGATTTCCACGGCATCAACTTCCATTATGACCGAATTATTGAAAGGAAAAACAACAAAACAGGCACAGTATATTTTAGATCAATATTTGAAAATGATTCATGAAGAACCTTTTGATGAAAGTGTCCTGGATGAAGCGATTGTTTTTATGAATACGTCCCGTCAACCGGCAAGAATCAAGTGTGCGACGATTGGTTGGAACGGAATGGAGAAAATATTAAATGGAAACAAAAAAGACAGATAAATTTTTTGAAGAAAAAGAATATGCCTATGGTTTTAAAAATGCGGATGTTTCCATCAAAAAAACCGAGAAAGGAATATCCGAGGAAATCATTCGTGAAATTTCACGATTAAAAAAGGAACCGGAATGGATGTTGGAATTCCGTTTACGTTCTTATCGGGAATTCGTTTCGCATCCTCTTCCTTCTTTTGGACCGAAATTAGATGGATTGGATTTTTCTTCTTATACTTATTTTACAAGACCAAGTGAAAAAGAAGAAAAAAGTTGGGATAAAGTTCCGGAAACGATTAAAGAGACTTTCCGAAAATTGGGTATTCCGGAAGCCGAACAAAAGTATTTGGCCGGAGTATCAACGCAATATGAATCCGAAGTGGTTTATCACAATATGCTTAAAGAAGTAGAAGAAAAAGGTGTGATTTTTCTTTCTACCGATATGGCTTTAAAAACTTGTCCGGATATTTTTAAAAAATATTTTAATCATATTGTTTCTTATAATGATAATAAATTTGCGGCTCTGAATGGAGCGGTTTGGTCCGGAGGTTCTTTTATTTATGTTCCCAAAGGAGTAAAATTGGAAAAACCTTTGCAATCGTATTTTCGTATAAATAATGAAAAATCCGGTCAATTTGAAAGAACTCTGATTATTGTCGATGACGGAGCGGAAGTACATTATGTTGAAGGATGTACGGCTCCGACTTATTCCAAAGAATCGCTTCATGCCGCGGTCGTGGAAATTTATGTCGGAAAAGGAGCAAAATGTCGTTATTCGACGATACAGAACTGGTCGGATAATATTGTGAATCTTGTAACGAAAAGAGCTCTCGTGGAAGAAGACGGGTTGATGGAATGGATTGACGGAAATATCGGTTCCATGACCAATATGAAATACCCGTGTTGTGTTTTAAAAGGAGATCGTGCAAAAGGTAATTGTATTTCCATTGCCGTTGCGTCAAAAGGACAATATCAAGATGCGGGGGCAAAAATGATTCATATCGGGAAAGATACCTCTTCGACGATTATTTCAAAATCCGTTGTGAAAAAAGGAGGAATCGCTAATTATCGGGGACTAGTAAAAATTGGCCCGAATTCTTCAAACAGTAAAGCACATGTGGAATGCGATACTTTAATTTTAGATGATATTTCTTGTTCCGATACCATACCTACAAATGAAGTAGGGAATGATTCTTCTTTTTTGGAACATGAAGCAACGGTATCGAAAATCAATGAAGATCAATTATTCTATTTAATGTCTCGCGGATTGAGCGAACAGCAGGCAACGCAAATGATTATTATGGGCTTTATCGAGCCTTTTGCCAAAGAATTACCGATGGAATATGCAGTGGAATTGAATCAATTGATTAAAATGGATATGGAAGGTAGTATCGGATAAAATCATGCAGGAGTTTTATGATGTAATTGTTGTCGGAGCCGGTCATGCCGGAATGGAAGCGGCTATTTCTGCTGCACATTTGGGCATGCAAACATTATGTATTACTTTAAATAAAAATCATATGGCGGAAATGCCTTGTAATCCATCAATCGGTGGAAGTGCAAAAGGAATTGTCGTTCGTGAGATTGACGCATTGGGAGGCATGATGGGAATTGCCGCAGACCAAAGCACATTACAAATGAAAATGTTAAATACCGGGAAAGGACCGGGAGTTCGTTGCTTGAGAGCTCAAGCGGATAAAAAAGGATATCCCAGAGCTATGAAACGTATCGCAGAAAATACAGAGAATCTGACAATTATCGAAGGTATGGTAACAAAAATTTTGCATGATGATCAAAAAGTTGTTGGTGTAGCTACCGAAGATAAAATATATTATTCGAAAAAAATTATTTTAACCACTGGAACATATATGGAAGCAAAAGTTTTAAGAGGACATAATTCTTTTTCCAGTGGCCCGGATAATGAAAAACCTTCGCTTGGATTATCACAATGCTTAAAAGAAATGGGAATTGAACTTTTCCGGTTGAAAACGGGAACACCTCCCAGAATTCGGGAAGATTCCATTCATTATGAAAAATTGGAGCCGCAATATGGAACAAAAGGGAATTATACTTTTTCTTATGAAACGGAAAAAGGAATTCCGTGGGAACAACAAATGGTTTGCTATTTGACGTATACAACGGAAAAGACGCATGAAATTATTAAAAATCATTTAAAAGATTCGGCAATGTATGGGGGAATGATTCATGGGGTAGGGCCAAGGTATTGTCCTTCTATTGAAGATAAAATCGTTCGATTTGCCGATAAACCGCGCCATCAATTATTTTTGGAACCGGAATCAAAAGAGATGAATTCGATATATTTGCAAGGATTTTCCACTTCCATGCCGGAGCAAGTACAAGAAGAAATGGTACATTCATTACCGGGATTGGAAGACGCTGTTTTTTTGAAATATGCTTATGCTATTGAATATGATGCCATTCGACCACTGCAATTAGATGCTTCATTGATGGTAAAAAAATGGCAAGGCCTTTATTGTGCCGGACAAATATGCGGAACTTCCGGATATGAGGAAGCTGCAGGCCTTGGATTAATGGCGGGGATTAATGCCTCCAGAAGTATTCAGGGAAAAGAACCGATTATTTTAAGAAGAGATCAGGCTTATATCGGTGTTATGATTGATGATTTAATTTCCAAAGGAACGGAAGAACCTTATCGATTAATGTCTTCCCGTGCGGAATATCGTTTATTAATGCGACATGATAATGCCGATCGAAGACTTACTCCCATTGGTTATGAAATTGGCTTGATTTCGGAAAAAAGATATCAAAAATTCAAATCAAAAGAAGCAAATTTAAAGCGATTAAAAGAAGAATTGAAAAATTATTATTTACGGGAAAACGAAGCATTAGATGCTTATCTATATCAACATACTGATTGTGGATTGAAAGTTTCCACTTCCGCGGAAAATTTGATAAAGCGTCCCGGAGTTTCTTTGCAAGAAATCAAAGATTTTCTTCCCATCGATTTTTCTTCACTAGATGAAAATGCTCTTTTTCAATTAGAGACGGAAGTAAAATATGAAGGATACATTCAAAAGGAAGTTCAGGAAGCGGAACGAATGAAAAAGTTAGAATCGATATCTCTTCCGACGAATTGGGATTATCAAAACATGCAAGGCTTGGCGCTAGAAGCAAGACAAAAATTAAGCAAAGTACAGCCGAGAACTTTAGCTCAGGCACAGCGGATACCGGGAGTAAATCCCGCGGATATTGCCGTGCTATTGATGATGGTAAAAAGAGGAAAATATGAATCTCGTTGAGTTTTTTGATTTTTGCAAAGAAAAGAAGATCGTTTTTTCTTCTTTACAAAAGGAACAAATTTGTCTTTATTTAGAGGAAATCGAATTAAAAAATCAAGTCATGGATTTGACGGCAAATGTGACAAGAGAAGAAATATTGGAAAAAAATTTTTTGGATGGGATACTTAGTTCTCAACTGATAGATCCTTTGAAAAAGAATTGTATTGATATCGGAAGTGGTGCCGGATTTCCGGGAATTTTATATGCCATTTTGCTTCCGTCTATGCAATTTACTTTATTGGAACCAATGAAAAAACGTGCAGAATTTTTGAAAGAATGCCAAAAAAAATTGCAATTAAAAAATGTTGAAATTCTTTCTTTGCGAGCTGAAGAATACGCGAAAGAAAAAAGAGAATTTTACGATTATGCTTCCGCACGCGGTGTGGCAAGATTATCGATTTTATTTGAAATGATTCTTCCTTTATTGAAAGTTCATGGACATTTTCTTGCTTTAAAAGGGCCAAGACTTTTTGAAGAAGAAAAAGAAGCGGAAAAAGCATTTTCAATTTTCGGTATTCAACGGGTCACTTTGCAAAAATATCTTTTACCGACCAATAAGGAACAACGATGGAATGCTTTATATCAAAAAACAAAAATCTCGGATAAAAAATATCCGCGATCTTATGCACAAATCAAGAAAAAACCATTATAGGAGGAAGTAAGCGATGGGAAGAATAATTGCAATATCAAATCATAAAGGAGGCGTTGGGAAGACCACGACAGCTATTTCTTTATCTGCGGCATTCGCCGAATTTGGAAAAAGGGTTTTGCTCATCGATATGGATCCTCAAGGTAATTGTGCCGGTGGACTTGGTATCGACACATCCATGCTTCCCAATACGATTTCCGAAGTTTTATATGGTAAATGTCGGATGGAGGAAGCCATTCGAAAAACAACATTTAAAAATTTGGATTTACTACCAAGTAAAGTAAACCTTGCCATTGCGGAAACAAAAATACATACGGAAAATCCTTTTTTTGCATTGAAAAAGATGCTATCTTCGGTGGAAGAAAATTATGATTATATTTTGATTGATACTCCTCCGTCTTTTGGATTTTTAACTTTGAGTTCTCTTGTCGCGGCGCATCAAGTTTTGATTCCGGTGCAATGCGAATATTTTGCTTTGGAGGCTGTGGCACAGATTTTGGGAACAATTGCCAATGTTCAACAAATGTATAATCTTGATTTAACGATCTTGGGATTTGTCATGACCATGTATGATCCCAGATTAAAACTTGCCACGGATGTGACTATGGAAATTCGGGGATTATTCAAAGAAAAAACTTTTGTCACTCAAATTCCCAAAAATTCTTCGATTGTTGAGGCACAGCGAGAAGGAACTCCGGTCACGGTATTTCGACCGACTGCATCCGGTGCCATCGCTTATGTGGCTTTAGCCAGGGAGATTTTGAATAATGAAACAGAAAACCCGATTAAGTGATTGGATTGAAAAATATAAAGATTCTAATCTTTTACAAGAGTTAGAGGAAAATATCAAAAAGGAATATTCCATCAATATTCCTTTGGATCAAATTGAAATGAATCCGATTTGTTCCAAATACTTTGTCCGGAAATCACAAATATCTCCTTTGGAAATTCAAATGAATAAAAAAGAAGTGATGGATCCGATTTTAGTGCGAAAGAAAAGTGAAAAATATCAGGTTCTGACTGGTTTTAAACGATATTATTTGGCCAAAAAAAATCATTTTGATTCTATCCCGGTGATTATTCGTGATGTTTCCGATGAAAATATGCTTTTACTTGTTGCGCAACGATTTCGCACGTATAATGATGAAAATATTTTAAATAAAGCCTATATTTATGATGCTATTTTAAAACTTTATCCGATTTCCCGGAAAGATCTATCGCAACTGATGGATGCATCGGTTTCGCAAATTACCAATACTTTGCGAATTTTAAAATTAAATGATAATGTGAAAAAGGCACTAAAAGAAGAAAAAATTACGTATGGGCAAGCACGGATGCTTGTCGGTCTTAAAGATGAAAAGCAGGAAGAGTATCTTCGACAAATTTTGGAAAAAAATCTTTCGGTGCGCGATGTCGAACATCTTATTTCCTTATATAAAGGGAGAAAATCCCAAGATAAAAGAGTGGAAAATTTCTACATGAAAACGGGGATTGCCATTCATAAAATCGGAAGCAAAGTTGTTTTTGAATTCAAAACAAAAGAAGAAGCAGAAGAATATTATAAAAAAATACTTTATAAAAAGCGAAAATAAAGACATCAAAAAAAAGAGAGTCCATAAGACTCTCAAAAAATTGTTTTTATCTATCGATTTTTAAGAAGCGGTTTGAACCGGGAAGTCATCGGGATTGAATCTTGTACCGCTATAAGCTTCATATTTATCGGTTATCGTATATTCGCTTTTTACATACGTATCCGCGACTTGCCAAGCTTCATCATCGATCGCAAAGATATATTTTTCACGTACATTCGAACGGGAAATCTTTTTATTTAAGAAAGAAACACCGACTTCATATTGGAAGACTTGTGTTACATATGCTCCTAACTCTTCGGAATAATCATCTTGGATATAATCAAATGAAAACTCGTAAGAATTATCGGTTAAAGAGAAATCCGTGTAATTAAGACCGGAAATGTCATAGATTTGTTGCGTATGACTAGCTCCGTTTTCCGCTACATCCAATACCGTTCTCAAACAAGCAAAACTCATTTGAGTAAAGCCGATGTTGAGGAAAGTTTCTACTTTGTTTTTGTTGTATTTTGAAGTAACTTTGGCATCATCTCGGCCACTATTTTCGATATCTTTGGTAAGAGAATAAAAGTTATCCTGATCGTAAAAGAATTGTTGCTGCTCATATAAAACTTCTTTTGCATCTTCCAAAGAATATTTATCGACAGTCAGAATATCTTCATAACGATGATAGGTTTGTGTTTCTCCAATAGGGAATAAATAATCAACAGGAGTGTAATAACGTTGTGTTCCCGAGATACGTTGCGTTACTGCGGAAACATTTCCTTCGGCAGATTGTAACTTATCGATGAATTTTTGAATTTTTTCATAGTCTTCCAAATCGTCATAATCATACCAGGAAGCATATAAAGTAAGATCTTCAGTGATAGGTTTATTAAAGCCTTCAAAAGCGTTTTTTCCTTCTTTATCCAAGTACCAACCATCGAAGACCAAATCTTTGCGATTTGGTTCTTCGGGTTCGATTAAACCTTCATTTACGGCTAACTGTTGTGTTTGGTAAACAGTGTTTTCCGGATCATTATAGTAGTATGTAATGGTCTTCTTCTCCACTTCATTGTTACATGCTACCATGATTCCCAAAAAGGAAGTAATACATAAGAGATTTAAAACTTTGTTTTTCATAAAATTTTCCAATCATTTGCCTTTAGGCATGGGCATATTCCAAATTAACCGGTTTCGAGGTGAGCATGTTGTATAAATAACCTACATCATAGAGCATTGTTGCAACATCTTTGCTGACTCCGAAAGTAATGGTTTGCTGTGCCACGGAAGATCCCTTAAAGCCCCAGTTTTGGAAGGCACTTTCACCGATATAAGATACCGTACTTGGAATAGATAAAGTTTGAATATTATAGCAATTTGCAAAAGCTTTTTCACCGATTTTTTGTAATTGAGTAGGCAAAGTCAAACTGGTTAACTTTGTTGCACCGGCAAAAGCATAAGGCATGATTTCCGTAGTTCCGGATTGTGATAAAGCCAAAGAAGTTCTTGCGTCACCATAGGCATAGCAATAAATTTTGGAATAATCCGAGGAATAGACCACATTATCGACTACAGCAAAATTCGTGGAATTCGATGTGAAAGATGAGATTGCTGTGGCAGCGAAAGCGCCATTTCCTAATGTTTCTAAAGATGCAGGAAGTGTAATTGCACTTGTGCAAAGAATACTATTCATGAAAGCACGTTCGCCAATGCTTGTTAAGCCGGTACCTAAAGATAAGGTTTCTAACTTATTACCATTTGCATTTCCGGTAGCAAAGGCTTCATCACCAATCGTTTGTAAAGAATTCGGTAAAGCCAAATTTTTAATCGGATTTGCAAAGAAGCTGGAATCACCGATAGATGTGACACCTTCTGCAAAGGTGACATCTTCTAAATCAGCCATATAGAATGCACCATCTTCAATTGTTCGAAGACTTGCAGGGAAATTGATTTTTGTGGCATAGCACTCTTTGAATGCACCTTCACCGATGGTTTCGACCTTAGAAGAACTATTGAAAGCAATTTCCTTTAATACTTTCTTGCAAGATTCGAAAGCAAAAGGACGAATGGTCGTAACATTATCGTTTATGGTTAATTTCCCATTTTGTGCCACTACAGAAGGAAGAGCAAAGAACAATGTGGATTTATCTCCATTATATAAGATACCATCTTCATAAGATAAATTGCTGTTTCCCGCAGTATTCAAAGTAGTAATACCGGTTCCGCTGAAAACAGAAACACCGATATCCGAGACACCAGTACCCATATTAACCGTAGTTAAGGCACTATTACCATCGAAAGCGTAATCGCCGATCTTAGTTAAACTATTCGGGAAAGTAATGGTAGTTAATCTCGATGTTTGCGTTACTCCGCCATATTCTTCATCGCCACCGATGGAGCCTACAAAATGGAAAGCCCATTCACCGATTTCGGTAACACCATTTTCTTGGAAGGTTACACTTTGAAGTCCGGAGCAACCATAGAAAGCATCATTACCAATCTTTTTCACATTGCTTGGGAAATTGAGATTTCGTAGCGAAGAATCCAGATAGAAAGCGTAGTCGGGAATTTCTGCTAATCCGGTTCCGAAATTAATCGTTGTTAACTTGTCACAATTGGAGAAAGCATCTTCTCCGATGGATGTAACCGAATCCGGAATAGTGAATTCTTCTAAGCCATAGCATTGACCAAAGGCTTCCACACCAATCTTAGTTAAAGAAGATGGGAAATCATATTCTTTCAAAAGATCACACATATAGAAAGCATAATCACCGATTTCGGTAACGCCATCGGGAATTTCCGCTTTATCGGTACGACCGGATGGGCAGAAGACGACTTTCTTCATATCATGATCGTATAAGATATTATCTTGAACTTTGAAAGCAGAGTTTCCCGGTTGAAGAGATACAGTTAAAATACCGGTACAACCTGCAAAGACATTCTTTCCGAGATTTTGTAATCCGGAAGGTAAAGTCAAATTGACAATGGCATTACAATTGGCAAAAGCATAATCACCGATTGTTTCCAAAGTAGAAGGAAGATTTGGTTGATTATCTTTGAAATAGATACCGGCAAAAGCATAATCACCGATTTCCAAAAGTCCTTCATTGAAGCTAACCTGAGTCAAATTGACACCGTTACTATAAACCGAGAAGGCATGAGAACCGACTTTTTGTAATGTTGAAGGGAAAGAAATCGAAGTCATTTGCTCATTCAAGGAGAAAGCATAATCACCGATTTCCAAAAGTCCTTCATTCAAAGTAATATTCGAAATACAATTGGTTTTATATCCATAGAATGAATATGGCGCTAATTTTGTTACCGAACTAGGAACAGTATAGGCTGAACCCTTCTTTGGTGCGAAACGAACGAGAGTTTTCATGTCTTTGCTAAACAAGACACCATCGACATCACAGTAACGGGAGTTGTCACTATCGACTTTAATGGATTGAAGATTTCCGCAACCATTAAAGGCACCATCATCAATTTCCGTAACCGAAGACGGAATGGAAATTTCTAATAATAATTGACATGTGACAAATGCACTATTACCAATCTTTTTCACCGGATGGCCATTGATAGAAGAAGGAATACGAAGTTGAGCAACATCAAAATCCCGTACACCGATAATCGTTGCAGATTGATCATCTTCTACTTTATAAGACACATTGAATTCGGATTTTTCATAATGTGCTTCAATGGTCATCGTTCCGGTAACATAAGTATATCTTTCTTGTGTTGCTTTATTGTACCATCCGGCAAAGTTAAAGCCCTCTTTATAAGGAATACTTAAAACCGGGGAATCACCGACAAAGGTTTCCACAGTATATGGCGGTTGTCCATTATTCGGATCAACGGTTAAAATAACTCGTTCCTCTTCATTAACAGTAAAATAAGCATATAAAGTCAAATCACTGGAAACGGGTTTCATGAAATTATATTTTGTGCTGATATCATTTCTTACGGTTGTCCAACCTCCAAAGGTGGAATGTTGTTTGACAGGGGTTACCAAAGGTTCATCAATCCATTCACCTTCTTTGACCAAATGATTCAAAGAGAAACTCGGGTCGTTCATGACACCACCATTTAAATCAAAGGTAACCGTAAAGACAGTATTGTCGCCGTCTTTTACTTTTCTCCATTGGCCATTTTCTTTGACATATTCATCTCCGGTAATGGTATCCGTATAGGTATCGCCGTTTTCACCCAAATTATTTTGCGGTGCACCTCTTCCTTTTAAAGCTTCTCCAGTAGCTGAACTTGAACTGGAGGAAGAAACAGAAGAAACGGAAGACGATGAAGAAGACGACAAGCTATTTGGATCTGCATTTTGACATCCTACTAACGCTAAAGTAAGAAGTAAAGGATATAAAGCTTTTTTCTTCATAAAATAGATCTCCTTTCTTAATCCTTATTGTGCATTATATCGGAAACCTAAAGTACTTTTATCAACAAATAAGAATTTAAGTTAATCCAATATATGCATTGCTATGAGTTTATTTATAAAAATTAGAATAAAACTCACAAAATCTTTCGATGAATGAAAGATTTTTAAATTTTATATCAATAGATATGAAAGTGCAAGTAAAATGTTTCAAATTTTAAAATAGCGTTAATTATTCATCTAAGTGCAACAAATAATAATGAACCTAAATTTTAAAATATAAGAATTTTTAGTAATAGTAAGGGAAATAGAAAATTTTGAAAAAAGAAAAAAGAAAATTTCTATCCTTATTTTATATATAAGAAATAAAAGGTAGAAAGAGAAAAAGAAACATTGTTGATAGAAAAAAGAATAAATAGAGAAAAAAACGCAAAAAAACGTATTTTTTACAAAAAAAAGACGTTTTCTTTTTCTTTATTTGTTTTCTTTGATTCGCAATAATAAAGATATAGGAAAGAATTTTGGGAAAGGTAATAAGAAAAAAATGAAAAGGATAAAAAATTAGGTAAATAAGTTGACGGGGGGGGGGTAAATTTTTGCTTAAATAGAGAATAGAAAAATAGGAGATGTAAAAAAATGGAAGAAAAGGAAGGAATTGCTCTTTCAGATATTGTTTGGATTCTTAAAAAAAATGTTTTTTTGATTTTAATTTCAACTTTCATTGCCACTTTTCTAGGTGCAGGATTTGTTTTTTTTGGATTAAAGCCACAGTATCAATCTCGCGGTTCGGTTATTATCGATACGAGCGAACGAATGCTTCAGAAAGAGACCAGCGAAGATATTATTATGGATGGTTTAAAATATGTTGCCACGATACGAGATTATTTTTATGAAGATCGGTTTTTGGAAGGTGTCGTAGAGGAATTAATTCATCAGAATGTTTATACGGATAGTTACATTCAAGAATTAAAAGAGCAAAAAGAATTTTTTGATTTGTTGAATACATATAAAGAAAAACTAACTGTGGAAAATTCGGCGAATTCTTTGGTTTTGCAACTTTATTATACGGATACAAACGGCGAATTTGCACAAATAATGATGGAATCGATTTTGGTAAGAATCACTTCCGTGGATAGCACGGAATATGAATTTTTATCCGGTATTGTCAAAAGATCTTCTTCTGCGACGGAGTATTATGAAATTTCTAACGGAAGGATGGGATATATTCTTATCGCCGCGATTCTTGGTTTATCTATCGGTATTTTGCTTTCGGTTACAAAAGAATTTCTTCATTCGGTAATTTATAAAAGCGAGGAAATAGAAAAAATTGTGGATCTGAAAGTTTTGGGAGTCATTCCTGCTTTTGATATAAGGAAAAAAAAGTATGAAAAAGAAAGATAAATGGATACAAAATCCAAAAGATATTTTAGTGGAAAATTTAGATTCCGTTTATGCCCAGGCGTATCAAAGAATCCAAACCAATATTGACTTATCTTCCATCAATCGACGAATGAAAGTATTTGCCATTACTTCTCCTTCTTGCGGTGAAGGAAAAACGACGACAGCATGCAATCTGGCAAATATATGGGCATATAAAGGGAAAAAAGTTTTATTGATAGATCTGGATTTATATCGCAATAATATACATCGTGTTTTTGGATTGGAAAATCGGATAGGGATTGTGGATTATTGCACAAATGAGGCTACTTTTAAGGATATACTTAAACATTATCATGCCTTAGACATTTTAACCGCGGGGAAGAAAACTATTTTTCCTGAATTGATTGTCGGTAGCAATATTCTTGCAAAACTAATAAAAAAATGCAGATCAAAATACGATTATATTATTTTGGATACTCCTCCGCTTTTAATGGTCAATGATTCTCTTTTGTTGAAAAATTGCATTGACGGTATTCTTTGCGTTGTTTCCATAGGGATGACGAAGAAAAAAGATTTAGAAAAAACGATTCATATTTTAAAAGAAGCGGAAATAAAAATTCTCGGTATTGTGGCGACACATGATGTTTTGAAAAAATCTTATGATACTTATTATGCTTATTCGGATAAAGAAAAAGCGATGAAATACAAGAAGAATGAAAAAGTAAAACTTTAAAAAAAGGGGGGGAAGAAGATGATTGATTTTCATACGCATATCCTTCCGAATATCGATGATGGAGCAAAAAATCTCTCTTTTTCTGCAAAAATGATGGATTTGGAAATTATCGATGGTGTGACGACTATTTTTTTAACACCACATATTTTTTATTCCAAAGATTTCTTTTTGACTTGTAAAAAAGTAAAACAAACTTTTGATTGCTTTTGTCAAAAATTTCAAGGAAAAAAAGTTGAATTTTTGCTTGGAGGAGAAATTTTTTATACGGATATTTTGTTTGATGCCTTACATCAGCAACAACTTATTACTTTAAATCAATCGAGATATATTCTTTTGGAATTTAATTTGCATTATGAATTGGAAAATGTAGATAATGCTTTGGATGATTTGCTTGCAAATGGATTTATTCCCATTTTGGCACATCCGGAGCGATATAATTATTTTACAATATCGCGATTAGAAGAGTTGAAATCCAGAGGTATTTTGTTTCAACTGGATGCCTCAAGTTTCTTTGGTGATTTCGGAAAAAAAGCGAAAAAATTATCCCATCAATTGATGGCAAAAGATTGTGTGGATATCATAGCAAGTGATTGTCATTCCATAGAAAAACGAGGACCGAATTTAAAAAAAGCATTGACATATGTCTCTAAGAAATTCGGTGTTACAGCGGCAAGAAGAATATTTGAAACGAATGCAAATCATTTACTTCAAAAAATAAAAGAATCCGCGAAAACAGTTCCCTTATCTTAAAAAGAGTATGGTATAGCGCATTCTAAGCATTTAATTTCAAGAAAAAATTTGGGCGCACAAATAAAAAAACGGGGGGGGGTCATTTTTATTGTCAATGGAGTTTTGTTAAGGTATAATAAAAACGTTAAAATACTTTGTACCCGATATTTCTATGGGAAACACTTAAGGTTGTTGTATTTTAATAAAAAAATTATGGAAATCCAATTTTGCAATAAATCGTTTTTAGTAAAAAATGTCGAAAAGATTCTTTTTTTATGGTAATTTTGGAATATTTTAAAGCTTTGGGAAGTGAGATTAACTTATGGATGACATTCAAAAAAATGATAGTAACATGGAAAACATAATGAAACAAGAAACTATAAAATCTGAGGAAACAAAAAACACGGATAAAATATCGGTAACCGATGTTTCAGACGAAAAAGAAAAGTTAAGTACATCCGTGGATTCAAAAAAAGAAAGGAAAATCCGAGGAGGAAAGTTTTACTTATTTTTAAAAAGATCCTTTGATATTTTCGCTTCTTTTCTGGCAATAATTATATTGTCACCATTGCTTCTTATTACTGGAATTCTTGTGAAAATTACTTCGCGTGGTCCTATTTTATTTAAAGACAAAAGAGTAGGTAAAAATGGAAAAACCATCAAAGCATATAAATTTCGAACAATGTATAAAGATGCTGAAAAGAGAATCAAAGATTATCTTACGGAAGAAGAATATAATATTTGGCTTGAAGAAAGAAAATTAGAGCATGATCCTCGTATCACAAAAATAGGACATATTTTACGAAAAACTTCAATCGATGAATTGCCTCAATTATTCAATATTTTATTCGGCAGTATGTCTTTTGTTGGTCCGCGACCGATAAGCGAAAATGAATTAAAAAAATATTATTCCGAAGAAGAACAAAAAATTCTTTTATGTGCACGACCTGGTTTAACTGGGTATTGGCAAACACATGGAAGAAGTCAAGTTACTTATCAATCTACTGAACGGCAAAGAATGGAATTAGAGTATTTTGAATATCGCAGTATTTGGTTTGATTTAAAACTTATTTTTAAGACTTTTGGAGTTTTGTTTAAATCAGACGAAGCACACTGATTTTCATTAAAATATATTTGAGTGGAGGAAGTCACGATGATTATTCGTTCAAGAACGCCATTACGATTAGGTTTAGCCGGGGGAGGAACAGACATCTCTCCGTTTTGTGATGAATATGGTGGTTGCGTATTAAATGTAACAATTAATATGTATTCTTATTGTACATTAAAACCTACAAAGAATGGCAAAATAAAATTTATTGCATCTGATTTAAATCAAGTAGTTGAATTTGATACTGCAAAAGAGATTCCTATTGATGATAAACTTCCTTTGCATTGCGGTATATATAACCGAATTGTCAAAGATTTTAATCGGCATAAACCTTTATCTTTTGAAATGACAACATATAGCGATGCACCGGCCGGTTCTGGACTTGGAACATCATCTACTATGGTAGTGACCATTATAAAAGCTTTTCAGGAATGGTTAAATTTACCTTTAGGGGAATATGATACTGCACAATTGGCTTTTGATATTGAAAGAAATGATTTGAAGTTTAAAGGTGGAAAACAAGACCAATATGCCGCGACTTTCGGGGGATTTAATTATATGGAATTTTATGAAAATAATCGTGTAATTGTAAATCCTTTACGAATGAAAAAATGGATAAAAAATGAGATTCAAAATTCTATTGTATTATATTATACAGGTGTTTCTCGCGATTCCGGAAAAATTATAGAAAATCAAATTGAAGCGGCAAAAAATGAAAAATCTTTAGAAGCAATGATGCATATAAAAGAGCAAACTATTGCAATGAAAGAAGCGATTTTAAAAGGGCGTTTTGAAGAAATTGCGAATTGTTTAAATCAAAATTGGATGGAAAAAAAGAAAATGGCCGACTGTATTTCCAACCCTCAAATGGAAGAAATCTATGATTTTATTATGACTCATGGCGGTAAAGCTGCTAAAATCAGCGGTGCTGGAGGCGGAGGATTCATGATTATATGGTGTGATCCCGAAAAGCGATATGATTTAATAAGAGAATTAAAAAATAGAGATGAAGGAAAAACAAAAGTCGTAGATCTTGTAGAATATGGAGCACAAGCTTGGACAATTTATGATGAAGAATAGTAGTTTAAAACATATTGAAACATTAATGGAAAGATATCCTCAACTTGAGGTGTGTAAAAAAGATATTCTTTCTAGTGTAGAAATGTTAATTGAAACATTTCAAACTGGTAAGAAACTTTTAGTGTGCGGAAATGGGGGATCTGCTTCTGATTCGGAACATATTGTCGGAGAATTAATGAAAGGATTCATTTTACCTAGAAAGCTTGATAAAGATTTAGTAAATAAAATTAATGATGAAGAACTTTCTTCTTGCTTGCAATATGGATTACCGGCGATTTCTTTGGTTTCCGAAGTTGCTTTGTCCACGGCATTTTCAAATGATCAATTACCCAGTGCGGTTTTTGCACAACAAGTTTTAGGATATGGAAAAAAAGGAGATACGCTTCTTTGTATATCTACTTCCGGAAATTCTTTAAATTGTATTTATGCTGCGAAAGTGGCCAAGGCTATTGGCATGAATGTCATCTCTTTAACGGGGAAGAAAAATTCAAAATTGGAATTATTGAGTGATTTAACGATAAAAGCTACTGAAAGTGAGACTTTTAAAATCCAAGAACTTCATTTGCCGATTTATCATGCTATTTGTTTGGCATTGGAAGAAGAATTTTTTGGATTAGAGGAAAATTAAAATGCAAGCAATTGTCTTGGCGGGAGGACTTGGCACTCGATTAAGAAGTGTTGTTTCGGATTTACCAAAGCCGATGGCTTCTATTAACGGGAAGCCATTTTTGGAATATATACTTGATGAATTAAACGATTTTAAGTTTGAAAAAGTTGTACTTACTGTCGGATATAAAAAAGAAGTTATCATGAATTATTTTGGTAATTCTTATAAAAATATAAAACTAGTTTATTCTATTGAGGACGAGCCTCTTGGTACAGGAGGGTGTATTAAAAAAGCTTTATCTTTTATAGATGATCCCTATGTATTTGTTTTAAATGGCGATACGATGTTTAAAATTGATTTTCATGCCATGTCGAAATCAAGGCAACTGACAATTGCATGTAAGCATATGTATCATTTTGATCGATATGGAGAAATAAAAATTTTTAATGGTAAGGTTATAGCTTTTTCTGAAAAAAAACATGTTCAGGAAGGATATATAAACGGAGGCATATATTATATGCCCAAAAATTTATTTGATGTGTATGATTTACCATCTGTATTTTCTCTTGAAAAGGATTTTTTTGAAAAATATATTCATGAACTAGAAATTCATGCTTTCTTAGCGGAGGATTATTTCATTGATATCGGAATACCGGAAGATTATTTAAGAGCACAAGAAGATTTTCAAAAGAAAAAAGCTTTATTTTTAGATCGAGATGGAATTATTAATATCGATTATGGCCATGTACACACCATTGAACAATTTCAATTTACCGATTTCATCTTTGATTTATGTAAAAAATATCAAAAGAAAGGATATTTAATCTTTATCATTACCAATCAAGCGGGTATAGGGAAAGGATTATATCCTGAATCGGATACAATTAAATTAAATAATTATGTGATGGATGAATTTAAGAAACGAGATATCATTATTTCTAAAATATATTATTGTCCTCATAAACCTGAAGACCATTGTTCGTGCAGAAAGCCTGAGCCGGGATTATTTATTAAAGCAATAAAAGAATTTAATATTGATCCTAGTGAATCAATTGCTATTGGGGATAAGTTATCTGATTTAGAGGCCGCTTATAAAGCTGGAGTAAAGCAATTATTCTTCAGAAAAACGAATTATGATGAATATCCGGTGGAATTTCGTTATAATTATATAGGAGTATTTAAAAATAATGGAGCAAAATAAAGAGATTAAAATTTTAGTTGCGGCACATAAAAAATATGAAATGCCTACTGATGAAATTTATTTACCTATCCATGTTGGTGCAGAAGGTAAGGAAGCTATCGGATTTATCTCTGATAATACAGGAGATAATATTTCTACTAAAAATCCGTTTTTTTGTGAATTAACTGCTATTTATTGGGGATGGAAAAATTTATCGTGCGATTACATTGGTTTGGTACATTATCGGAGACATTTCAAAGGAAAAGGACATGGTAAAAAAATTAAAAATGTTCTTAGCAAAAAACAATTATTAAAACTCATTCAAAAATATTCAAATACAGTATTTTTACCTAAAAAAAGGCATTATTGGATAGAAACAAATCGAAATCAATATTTACATGCACATCATCAAGAAGGCCTAGATAATACGGAAAAAGTAATTAAAGATGACTATCCAGAATATCTTGAATTTTGGAACTATACAATGAAAAAACGCTCAGGACATAGATTTAATATGTTTATAATGGAAAAATCTGTTTTTGATGCGTATTGTGAATGGCTATTTGATATTTTGTTTAAAGTAGAAAAAATGACAAATATTACTGATTGGAATCAATCAGAACAAAGAGTTTATGGTTATCTTGCAGAAAGATTACTGGACGTTTACTTATTAAAAAACAAAATAAATACTAAAGATTTATCATATATGTTTATGGAAAAGCAAAATTGGTTAAAAAAAGGTTTTAATTTTATTAAAAGAAAATTTAGAAAAAATTCAGTTGGAAAATAAACAAAATAAGAGAAAAATGAAGGATATAAAAATGATTATTGAATTTAGAAAACCTTTAAAATTAGTTGAAGAAGGCATGATTGTATCTCCATATTGCGATTTTTATGGTAATTGTGCATTAAATAATACTATCAATATGTACTCTTATTGCACATTAAGGCCCAAAAAAGATGTTAAGAATAAATTTATTGCACCAATTTTAAATCAAGTTGTAAAATATGATTGTAGTTGTTTTAATGATTATAATGAAAAAAAGCACTTAAAATCGAGGTAAAAATATATGTCTAAAATAATAATTATAAGTTTATGTACAACTGGTGTTATGAGAGATCATTTTATATACTATGCTCGAAAATTTTCATGTTATTCCGAATTATATTGTGTAACAAATGATAATGTTTCAAATGATGAGTTAACCGCAATTGAAACTTTAAATGTAAGATATAAGAGAAATGAAAAATTAGGTTATTTTTCATTGAAAAAGATTAAATTAATTAAAAATTTTGTTAAAAAAATTAATCCTGATTTGGTGTATGTTTTTACTCCACATCCTGCAAATATTTTATTGGCTAGATTTTTAAAAAAATATCTTCTTATTTTTCAAGTACACGATCCAGAACCACATAGCCATACTGCATTATTGGATAGGGTTGTTCTTAAAATGCAATTAAAAAGATATTATAAATATGCTAATAAATTAATTGTTTGCGGAGATTCCTTAAAAAAACAAATCACTCATAAATATCCAAAATTGGAAAAGAAAATTTTGGTGTATCCATTTGGTGTGATTGATAGTTTAAAATTTGATAAAAAACCAGTAAAGGAAAAATATGATATTCTATTTTTTGGCAGAATTGAATATTACAAAGGTATTGATATTTTAATTGAGGCAATGAGTTTATTAAATAATAAATATTCATGTATCATGATAGGAAAAGGTGATTTAAATACTGCCTGTAATCAAAAAAATATAGAACTTTCCAAAAATATTACTTTTATTAATCAATATATCTCTGACCAGCAATTAATAGATTATATAAATGAAAGCAAAATTGTAGTTCTACCTTATCGTGATGCAACGGGATCTTTTACGATTGGTTGTAGTTTTTACTATGGGAAACCAGTAATTGCTACGAATGTAGGCACATTCCCAGAATACGTTTTAGATGGAGGATTGATTGTTGAAAGAGAAAATCCTAAAGCACTAGCTCAGGCATTGGAAAGCGTATTGAGTAATGACGAATATAGAAAGCAATTATCTATCAATGCTAAGAAAGTTTATGATTCTAGGTATGTCTTAGATAACATAATTCGTGCAACTTATAATGATTTTCTTACATTTATCGAGGCTAATGAACTATGAAAAAAGAAAAAAGAATGACCTTTGCAAAAAAGATTTTTAGCATAGTGATTATTTTAATTCCTTTTTTATATCAATATGCTAGTCCTTTACCGATTTTATCTCTCGGAGATTTTTGCTTAACATTAGTAACGTTTTATTCATTATTAGTATTAGTTAGATATGATAAAGTTAAGATATATAGGCCAATTTTAATTATTGATATTATTATTATACTTATTAATATGATATCGATTTTCGGAAGTCCATTTTTTGTATTATATGATTTCTTTACTATTTTCTTGAAAATCATTTTATATACTTTAGCATTATCCGTAGCTTATCGATTGTTTGATTTAAAATATATATTAAGCATTTATAATAAATTAGTCTTTATTTTTGCTACTTATCTATGGATACAATATATATATGCCAAAATAACAAATAATTATTTGCCGAATTATCTTAACTATAATTGGCTATTTTCTTGGGAAAAAAGGCCAGAAATAGCGAATTATTATAATTATCGGCCTTCTTCACTTTTCTTAGAACCTGGATATTATGCTCTTTTCGTTTTGCCTTGTTTAGGCATTAATCTTTTAAAAGAAAATAAAATACTATTTTCTATTTTTATTACCTCTTCAATTATATTATCAGCATCTGGTGCAGCAATAGCATTTGGTGTCTTTTTTTGGGGAATGTATGTTCTTTCTAAATTTGTTAAAATTGGTAAAAAAACGTTATATATCTCATTCAATAAATACTTTGCTGCTTCGATTATTTTTGCATTACTATTACTTTTTTTAGTAATCAATACAGGATTATTCCAAAGAGTTTTAGGAGGCTCGTTTAACGCGAGAATTAGTCGAGGATTTATTCTTTTTAATACTTTGTCGGATTTTAATAAAGTTTTTGGTGTTGGATTAAATAATATTTCAAATTACATGACATATTATTCTATCAATACTGCATTTGATGAAATTAATCTTAATAGTGGATCAACGTTTTCAACATACCTTGTTCAATTTGGAATTTTAGGATACATATCTTTAATTGGGCTATGCATCTATATTTTAAAAAAGTATACTAAAGATTATCTAACCCTTTCGTTTATATTATTATTTATAATCTATATGATTTTTGAAGATGTATTTTTCAATTATAGAATGATATTTTTAGTTTCATTTATTTTTTATTTTTACAATCATTCTGCAGAAAAAAGATCAAATAAATTGCTATTATATGAGGCACGATCATGAAAATTGAAATTGATGTTAAACATTAAGAAAAATAAGTATCATCTTGCAATGTTATTGGTTTAGGATAAGAAGTATCAACTTATTTAAATGCAAATAATAATTTAAAAATTAAAGGTGATATTACTAGAACATATTATGTAACAAGAAAGCATTAGAAATTTTCAAAAATAATTTTAATCAATCGGATGAAATTTTAAAAGATAAAAGCAATCAATAAAATAAAGGAGATTAAAAGATGTATGACTATTTAATTGTCGGTGCAGGCTTATTTGGGGCCATATGTGCCTCAGAATTAACTAAAAAAGGGAAATCTTGCTTAGTAATTGATAAAAGAAATCATATTGCAGGTAATATTTATACAAAAAACATTGAGGGTATTAATGTTCATCAATATGGTGCTCATATTTTCCATACAAATGAAAAGTGGGTATGGGATTACATTAATCAATTTGCTACATTTAATAACTACATTAATCAACCTATCGCTCGATATAAAAATGAATGTTATAACCTTCCTTTTAATATGAATACTTTCACTAAGTTATGGAAAGATGTATTCACTCCAGAAGAAGCTCAAGCGCGCATTGAAAAAGAAAAGAAGGACTATAACATTCAAGTGCCAAAGAACTTAGAAGAGCAAGCTATTAGTTTAGTGGGACACACTATTTATGAAAAATTAGTGAAGGGATATACTGCTAAACAATGGGGAAGGCCTTGCGCTGAATTACCTAGTTTTATCATCAAAAGACTTCCTGTAAGGTTTACTTTTAACAATAATTACTTTAATGATAGATATCAAGGTATTCCCATTGGAGGTTATACCCAAATTATCGAAAAGATGTTAAAGGATTCTAAAGTTCAATTAAATTGTGATTTTTTTGAACATAAAGAAGAATTATTAAAAGATGCAAAGGATGTAATATTTACAGGGCAAATTGATACATTCTTTGATTATTGTTATGGATCTTTAGAATATCGAACTATTCGCTTTGAAACAGAAATATTAGAAAAATCTAATTATCAAGGAAATGCAGTAGTGAATTATACGGAATATGAAGTACCATTTACTAGAATTATTGAACACAAGCATTTTGAATTTGATACAGAAAGTCCCAAAACAGTGATATCTAAGGAATATTCTGGAACATGGAAAAAAGGAGATGAACCATATTATCCAATTTGTGATGAAAAGAATAACGCTTTATATAAGAAATATAAGGAATTAGCAAAACAAACCAATGTCTATTTTGGGGGACGATTAGGTAGATATAAATATTATGATATGGATGATATTATCATGGATGCTTTTGAATTCTTGAAAATGTTTAATTTGTAAACATCAAAAAATCTGTGTTTACAAAGAAACTTTGTTAACAATTAAATTAATTGTTAGAAGATTAAAAAAACAATGTAAAATAAGAAAATATTTAAACATTACTAAAAAACTTATAAAGAAAATAAACTATGTGAATATTAAAGATTGTAATTAAATCGTATATTAAGTACTAAATAAATTAGATTAGAAGAAAAAAGTAAATCACATTCATTAAAGTCCAAAATAAAGACGGAGTAGTATCTTAAATTGCAAATTTTTGATGTGTGCTTAATGAATTATATTATTAATAAGAATGGTAACAATGATAGAAGATATCTTATTGAATATATTATTTATCTTTTATAATAAGGGAGAGAAAAGTGAAAATTTTAACTATAACTAACGTAATTACTAATTTCGCGATAAAGCGTTTGCAAATTCTTTATAACTGCGATAAAATGACTTCGACATGCCTATTATGGGATACTCAAAATAGATGTTCTATGATTGGACTCCCTTTATTTTTGCATTTTTTTGGAAACAGAATAAACATCAAATGTAAATGAAAGTGTCAAAGGAAAAGCACATTATGAAATTATTGAAAAATTTAAAACCTTTATTTATTCCGTATGTTGCACTATGCATGATTTTTGTTTCCGCATGTGAATCAAATAAACGGGGGGGGTTATAAATACAAAATCTAATATTACGGTCACGCTCATGAATGGTGAGCATTATCACGTAATTGGTGATAATAAGGTAATAATCAATTCATACAACGATCTTGAGGTTACTTTTAACGTGACTGTAGATGATGGTTTTATCGTGTCTGGATCATTCGGCGACAAGTGTGAAATAATTCCTAAGTCACGTTCATTAAACGAAGTAAAATTTAAAAATATTGAATATAGTTGTGTGGTTCAACTCAATACAACAGAAGCACCTGATTATATGTATTCAATATATTATTATCTAGGAGACAGCGATCCAATCTATCAAGATTGTACGGAATTAATCGAACATCATCCAAAAGCAAACACGTTCACGGAACGAAATTTAAGAGAGCGCGGTTATATTTTAGATGAAACAGATAAAATGCTTGTGGGTTGGGAAACCGAAGACGGAGAATATATTGGTCTTGGCAGTAGAGTTGAAGTTTCAAGTGAAGGATCGGTATTTCTTTCGGCTGTGTGGAAAGATTATTCCGATACTTCTTTATTCATTGCACAAGATGATAAAATAATCGATTATATAGGCACTGAAGAGGAAGTTGTGATTCCGCGTAGAATAAATGGCAACGACATCACTACGATATGTGCCAATGCATTTGAAAATTGTAAGGCAAAGAGCTTTTATATTCCATCCACAGTGACGACGATAGAAAATGAAGCCTTTAAAAACTGTAAAACTTTGACAGATTTTTATATGTCAGATAATATAGCTGAAATAAGTGATATGAGTTTTTGCGGTTGTAAAAACTTTACTACTTTACACGTTAATGCAATTTTGGATCCTGTGTATATGAATCAAGATGCAGCAAAAAAGGCCGATATATTAAATCGTCTTTCAATGTATCAAGGCAAGAAACTTGTTGTTACAGGAGGATCAAATGTCATGTATGGCTTTGATACCGATACTGGAAATGAAATTTTTAGTGATTATAAAATGTTTAATTTTGGCCTAATGGCAGGAATTCCTGCAATTTTCTGGAAAGATTTAATGATTAATTTCCTTGGTAACGATGACCTTTATTTACATGCACCTGAAAGAAATTGGGGATCAATTTCTGCACTAATAGGAACTTCTGCTTTAACCGAATGTGAAGCTATTTTTATTGATAAACTTTACATGCAAATTCTTTTTTATATGTTTGAAAGTGATTGGTCATTGTTAAAATATTTAAAAATCAACGATTACTGCTCATTTATAGATACTTATCATGATTTTACTGTAAATAAATACGATGCCCTTTCACAAGGTCAGAAAAAAAGTTATAGTGATTACAATGATTATTTAAACGATTACGGAACAGTAGCCGTTGGAGAGTGTAGTGGTTTTAAAGATTATAGTTGGAATTCTGATAACAATTTTAATCTTGAATGGGCAGATGAGGAAGATTCTATATGTTATTTAGCAGGAGAAAAAATATACGAGCCTCTTGCTAAAAAAGGAATTAAGGCATTTTTTGCTTTTCCAACAATGAACCAATCTAAACTATTACAAACCTATTCTTCAGAAAGTGAATTGGAAGAAGCTTGTACTCGCTATACCGAGTATGTTAAAAGAGTCTTGCAAGCCTATCCCGTTACTGTATTACTTTCTCAACTTGATTCAGTTTATCCTAGTGAAATGTTTTGTAATAGCGATTATCACCTTGGTCGCACACAGCGCATTGGGCATACGAGTAAAGTATTAGAGGCAATAAAACCTTATCTTGAAGAGTTGAATTAATTATGGGAAGTGTATTTTTTACAAATTCATTATTGTTCTTTGTTGGACTGATTGCGCTTTTCTGCACAATCACGGCTTATTTTGTGCCACATAAAATTGTTTCCGCAATGGTTTCTATATGTGGAGCAGTGTTAGCAATATTTTGTATTACATATGCTCTGCTTCTTGGTGCCAATCTTTATGAGGTGTTAATTTTTATTTTGGTCTTAGCCGCATTTTCGGCACTAACATTTCTACCACATAACGAAAATGAAAACCATAAGAAAAGAGACGAACAAGAATCTCATGATAGTAGTTACGCTGATAATTTCACACATAAAGCCAAGCTTTTAAGTAAAGACGAAACCGCAATTCAAAATTACAAAAAGGAAGTAGAAAATGAGCTTGAAACAACAATAATTTCGACTATACCGCAAGATTCAAATAGTAAAAGGGAGGAAGAACAATGAATTTCAACTCAGTTACATTCCTTATATTTCTACCTATCGTATTGCTATTATATTGGGTGCTTCCCTCCAAATTTCGTTGGATAATGTTGCTTATTGCAAGTTATCTTTTCTACATGAGCTGGAATGCTTGGCTCATTTTTCTAATTTTATTTACTACATTAGTATCTTATTTTTCGGGACTATTCATGGAAAAATACGGAGAGCGGAAAAACATTAAAAAGACTCTACTGGTTCTTACTCTCGTTTGTTGTCTCGGCACTCTGTTTTTCTTCAAATATTTTACATTTGCAGTTAATCTTACAATTGATTTCTTTAATTTATTCAATGCCGGTCTTCCACAGTTTACCTTCAGCCTTCTTTTACCAGTAGGTATTTCCTTTTATACCTTTCAAACACTTTCATATGTGATTGATGTATATAGAGGAAGAATTAAAGCGGAAAAACATCTTGGTTATTACGCACTATTTGTCGTCTATTTTCCACAACTAGTGGCGGGGCCTATAGAAAGACCAGACAATCTTCTGCCTCAATTGAAAGCAGAAAGAACGTTCAACATGGACGACTTCTGTACAGGGCTCAGAATTATGGTGGTTGGTTTTTTCAAAAAAGTGGTAATTGCTGACGGCGTGGCTTGCTATGTGAACGCTGTCTATAATAATCTTGAGACTGCAAATGGTGTAACGGCAATTCTTGCTACAGTTTTATTTGCTATACAAATTTATTGTGATTTTTCGGGTTATACTGACATTGCTATTGGAACTGCTCGAACGATGGGAATCAAATTGAGAGATAATTTCAATGAACCATATCTTGCCGTTAGTATAAAAGATTTCTGGCGAAGATGGCACATTTCCCTTACAAGTTGGTTTACAGACTATGTATATATCCCTCTCGGTGGTAATAGATGCAAAATATGGCGTTGGGCAATGAACGTTATGATTGTGTTTTTGTTGAGCGGATTGTGGCATGGCGCAGCTTTGACTTTTGTCGTTTGGGGAGCCATCCATGGAATATATCAAATTATAGGCAAGTTGAAGGGGATTGCCTTAAATAAACTTGCCACAAAATATTCTTTTAAGTTACCCGAAGATAATGTTGCTTTGACTTTTTTTAGACGAACCGTGACATTTGCACTTGTCTGTTTTGCTTGGATCTTTTTCCGTGGAAATACACTTGCCGACTGTGGAACGATAATAACAAAAATATTTACGGATTGGTCACAAACCCGAGCAGCTCTTTCTGCAATGGGTCTTAATATGATGGGTGTTATTCGTATTGCTTTATCGTGTTTTGTACTTGCACTTTTGGCAAAAATCATACATTATGAACCATCTTCCGATAACAATACTGCGACGAGTACACGACGCAAAGCTACTTATCTCTTTTTCTTGGCAGCTATTACGGTTGCATGGATTGCACTTGCCGTCTCGGGAGAGGAAAGCTCCTTCATTTATTTTCAATTTTAGGTAAACATTATGAAGAAAAAAATATTATCCATTATCATTATATTATTTGCACTGATATCGGTGCCGTTTACGCTTATAGCAGTTGCATTTGCTGTACCATCACAATATGATCAGTCGTTTTATGGTGGAATGAAAATAAAATATGACAGACTTTATGGCATCCGTGGCAAAAAGGCAGTCATGATAGGCGGATCAAGTACGGCTTTCGGTTTAAGAAGTGACCTTTTAGAGAAGGAACTAGGCTATTCTGTTGTAAATTATGGTTTGTATGCCAATCTAGGCACAAAATACATGCTCGATACAGCAGAGGATGCAATTCATGAAGGGGACATTGTCATTATTGCACCCGAACAAAATAACCAATCTCTTTCAAATTATTTTAATGGCGAAGCCGTTTGGTATTCTGCAGACGGAAATTTTGATGTACTCAGTAAAATTCCGTTTGATAATATTGAAAATTTAGTCTCGGGTTTTTTACCTTTTGTCAGTGGAAAATTCAAAGCATTTTCTTCAGGCGTAAAACCACAACCTGATGGCGTATATAATGTACATTCTTTCAACTCCTTTGGCGACATTTGCTATGATAAAAGAGAATATAACGAAATGTCTGAAGGATATGATGTTTCTACACCGATTTCCTTTTCACACGATGTAATTGATGATGATTTTATAGATTATATAAATACTTATGCAAAAAAACTGCAAGATCGCGGAGCAACAGTATTCTTTTCATTTTGCCCCATGAATGGTTCAGCACTTGAAAGCGGAACAACAAAAGAAAAGATAACAGACTATTATAATTATTTACGCGAAAAACTTGATTTTGATGTTTTAGGAAATCCGGAAAGTCGCATCATGGAAAGCGGATGGTTTTATGATAGCAATTTTCATTTAAACGCCAGCGGTGCAATATATTATACACGACGACTTGCACTTGATATAAAGGCGGCAACCGAAGATTTTACACCAGTTACGATTGAAATTCCCAATATGCCTCTTATTCCTAACAATCCCGATGGTGAAAGTGGAGTCTCGGCCGAATTTGCGAAAGCGGCAGAACTATTCAATCTGACGCTACATTCAGCCTACAACGGAAAAAGAGTATGGAGAATAGATGGTCTCACAACGAATGGTGCTGCTCTTTCTGAAATAGAAATACCGGATATGATAGCCGGGATTCCTGTGACAGAGATTGGTGCTAATGTTTTTGCCGGCAATACGAATATCAAAAAAATAACTTTCGGTGTAAATGTAAATACTGTCGAAACGGGAGCATTTCGCGGTTGTTATTCGCTGGAAGGTATCTATATCACATCATATGATCCAGATTCTTATCACCCGGCAAAAGATGTATTGGATGGTGCGGATAATTGTTCGTTTTACTTACCGGAAGAAGTTTATGCAAGTAAATACTTGCCCAATTACTTTTGGGGAGCTATGGACCGAGAAAGGTTAAAAAGTTATTAAATTATTTGACTTGCGAATGTTAAATATTCATTTGCAAAAAAGCTTCAAAATTTGTTTATTTTCGGCCAAATGAGAGAAAATTTTCAATATATCGCTGCTACACTTTGTACGTAAAATTAAGTAAGAATTCAAAATTTACCTTCGACATCACATCAACACTATCATTTTTTAGTGCCATCTTTGCTAATCTAATCAAAATTTTTTCTTTTAAAATAAGGAAAATAATAGAAATTATTAATTAACAGTAATTACTAATATCGAAAAGTGCATATTAAGTTTTTAATAGATATAGAATAAAAAAGTTTATCACATTTATTAAAATCTAAAATAAAGACCAAGTAACATCTTAAGTTGCAGATTTTTGATTTATTACATGTAATTTAGAGCATGGATAGCTTCAGTGGTTCAAATTGGTTTCTTTAATTCTAATATTTTAGTTATACAATACTTCTAATCTTTCTATTTTATAAAACTATTAATTTCGGTATTTTTGCATAATATCATTTTTAAATGCTTGTAAAAGATTTTATTTTTTCCATCATTTTTGGTTCTGTTGAAAGCATTTCTAATACATCCATGCACTTCCACATTTTTAATGAATATAAATTTATAAATCTATGATTTTCATAAATAACGATTTGTTTTACTTTTGATGAAGCTAAAAGATCTAATATTCCAGATCGGACGGAAATAATATATTCAAATTGTTTTATATTTTCAATTAAATCATTTATGGACGCAATATAAGGTTTGGTATTAGGTAGACAAAATGAATTCTCACTTATACAGTTTGTATAGATTTCATATCCCAATGATTGAAAATATTCAACTATTGGAAAAAATAAATCGTTAGATATTTTTGAACTGTAAGATGAAATATTAAATAACACCTTTTTATTATCAGTAAATGTTTTAAATTTTAATTTTGGATAATCAATTTCATATGTATCTTCAAATCTAAATACTGTATCTGCAAATAAATCTAAACAATTTAATTTTTTAAAATACAATAAACCTTCGTTAACATATAGCCAAGGACCAATCATAATCATTTTTTTTTGATCATGATATTTTTCATACCATGACCATTTTTTCATACATAATCCGGCTCTATTTAATTTTTTCATTTTTTTCATCTTCAAATATTTTACTTCATCATAACTTTGATAGAAATTAACTAAATATCTTAGACTATTAGAATCATTAATATATAAAATTATTTTTTTATTTGCTTGTTCTTTAAAAGACTTCAAATATGCTATAGAAATTATAAAATCTCCTATTCCTTGTTCAGTAATAAAAGCTAAGCAAGCATTAGGATTTTGCCTCATCTGTTTTTTTAAATAAAACATAGAAAAAAAGCGATGATAAAATTGACTTAGTTTATTCATTGCTTTTTTTAAAAATATGGAAAAATCTTTGACCATAACTAACTTCCTTCCATTTTTAATCGACTTTTAATACTAAAATTAAAAATATTGAATTATACATAATTCTAGCAATTTTATGTTAGTAATTAGTTAGCAACTAATTTCCTTTAACTTGAACTTTCAAATTTGTTTTTCTATAATAATAAAGACTTAAAGGAAGTCTTTAATTTGAAAGCCCATATTTATATTATAAAAATGATATTGAAAAAAAAATCAAGGAGAATTTAAAATGAACGTGAAATATATTATTATTCAAGCTGGTGGCTTAGGAACTAGATTAGGGCACTTAACGCATAATAAACCTAAAGGAATTGTTCCTGTTAATAATTTACCAATGATATTTCATTTAATGAATCATTTTAAAGATAAAAAATTTATCATTATTGCGGATTATAAACATGAAGTAATGGAAGAGTATTTAGAGGTTTTTTCTCCGGCAGATTATATTATTGTAAATGCGTCTGAAAAAGGTACATGTGCCGGAATTAAAAAAGCTTTGAATATTATTCCAAATAATCATGCTTTTATGTTAATTTGGTCAGATTTAGTTATTAAAGAAAACTTTGTCTTACCAGAAAAAGAAGATAACTATGTAGGAGTAAGTAATACTTTCCCGTGTAGATGGAGATATGAAAACGGATTATTTGAAGAACACTCTACAGAAACAAACGGAGTCGCAGGTTGTTTTATTTTTGCAAATAAAAAAGTTATTGAAGATGTCCCGGAAAGTGGAGAATTTGTAAGATGGTTAAAAGAGAAGAATATAAAGCCGAAATCCTTTGTTCTTCAAGATGTTGTAGAAGTCGGTACATTATTAGCTTACGATGCTCAAAAAAAAGATAATGTTTGTAGACCTTTTAATTCTATTGAAGTTAAAGATGACAGAATTATTAAAAAAGCTATCACAAAGCAAGGGGAGCAAATTGCTATTCATGAAAAAAATTGGTATAAAGAATTAACAAATTTAGGATATAAAAGAATTCCTAAGATTTATTCTTATGAACCTCTTATTATGGAAAAAATTAAAGGTTCAAATATTTTTAAAGTTCCTCTAACTGATGAGCAAAAAAAGAAAGTAATTAAAAATTTTGTTGAGGCTTTATTAGAATTGCATTCTTTAGGCCAATGTGAAACAGATTATTTTGCTTTACAAGAAAATTATTATGCTAAGACCATGGATAGAATCAATAAAGTACGAAACATGATACCTTTTGCTGATCAAAAAGAAATTATTATAAATAATAAAGCATGCAAAAATATATTTTTCTATAAAGATAAGTTGAAAAAAGTCATAGAAAAATATCTTTATAATACGAACTTTACCTTAATTCATGGCGATTGTACATTTTCTAATTCTTTGATTGATGATAAATTAAATATCACCTTTATTGATCCGAGGGGATATTTTGGTGATGTTATTTTATATGGTGATGAATATTATGATTGGGCAAAATTATATTATTCCATCCAGGGAAATTATGATCAATTTAATAATAAAAGATTTATTTTAGATATTTTAGAAGATCGAGTAAATTTAACAATAGAAAGTTCCGGATATGATTATCTCACAAATTATTATCTATCATTGATTCCGAATTGTAATATTGATAAAATTGAGCTGCTACACGCGATAATATGGTTATCATTAAGTACTTATGCTTGGGAAGATTATGATTCCATTTGCGGAGCATTTTATAATGGATTATTTTATTTAAATCGATTTATGGAGGAAAACTAAGATGAAATATTTTGATGATAAATTAAAAACTATTACTGAATCATTAGACTCTATTGATGAAAATTTATTTAATCAATTACTAGAAGAATGTTATAGGACAGTAAAAAAAGGTGGAAAACTTATTTTTTCTGGATTAGGTAAAAACGTTCCCATCTGTGAAAAGATTGTTGGTACATTAAATTCTTTAGGTATAAATGCCAATTTCTTACATACCAATACTGCCGTACATGGAGATTTAGGTATTATTAAAGAAAATGATTTAATTTTTGTATTATCCAAAAGTGGTAATACCGCGGAATCAATATTGTTGGCAAACTATTTAAAGCAACGTAAAAATATAAGTACTTGGGCAGTAACTTTTAATAAAGATAGTCAATTATCTAAAGTTTTAGATCATTCATTTGACTTATATCTTCGCGATGAAGGAGATAATTGGAATATCGTTCCTAACAATTCAACGACAACTTTTTTAATTCTTTTGCAAGGATTATCTTTACAACTAGCAGATAAGTTAGGTATCACTTTAAAAGATTTTAAAAAGAACCATCCCGGTGGTGCTATTGGAGACGCTTTAAAAAATGTCTAGCAAAGTAATTGAATTATCTTCATTGTCTCATACGTGGATTTTTGATATAGATGGAACATTAGTAAAACATAATGGCTATAAAATTGATGGTCATGATACATTACTTCCAGGCGTCAAAGAATTTTTTGCAAATACGATTCAGGAGGATGATTTTGTTATTCTTCTTACTTCAAGAGATGAATGCTATAAAGCAACAACAGAACAATTTTTGAAAGAAAATGGGATTCGTTTTCATCAAGTTATTTATAATTTACCATATGGAGAAAGAATTTTAATGAATGATAAAAAACCGAGTGGATTAGATATGAGTTATTCGATTAATACAAATAGAGATGAATTTTGCAAATTGATTTTTAAGATTAATAAAGATTTATAATTGGGCAGGAGGGGTATACAAGTATGTTTCATTTTTTTAAAAAGATTTTAAAAAAAATATTATATTTTGTGTTTGCCATTTTAGATACCGGTGTAGTTAAATTGCATACGAATGGGAACCATAAACTGTGGTGTTTCAGACTTTTTGGACACAATATTTTTACATCTCGTAATCCTATAAAACTACAGGAAAATACAATTATATATTTCAAAATAAATCGAATATCTAAATATTCTTTAAAATGTATTCAAGGATGGATTAATATTGCAAATGAACTAGGTTATAGATTTATTTTTGTTTGTGATAATAATATATTGCGATACCAAATATATAGAAATTGTTATTTTGATCATCTCAATTTTTCGTTTATTAAAAGTAAACGAATAAAATTATTTAGAGTTAAAAAGAATTTATATAATAAATTTTGGAAGAAGGCAACGATAGCCCATTTAACTCCATTTTATTGTGCTAAAAAAGCGAACATCGTTAATCATTGGGATATTGATGCCGATGATACAATATTCCTAATTGATGCCAAAAAAGGTGCTCAAATTTTAAAAGCTGCGGAAAAAATAGCTATTGAAAAAGATATTAACGCTTTTTCTTTAGATATGTGGAGAAGTAAATCCAATGGTGTTCATTGGTCTCTTGGAATTTTATTTGTTCATGATACCATTGATTTCATGAATATCTTTAAAAATGAAAATAGTTTAGAATGGACCGAAAAATATAAAGATTATGATTGTGCTTTTAATTTAGATTGGTATATGTCATATTTAAAAAAATATAAAAATATAAAAATAGATACTTTCTATGTTGAAAATTGTTATTTTATTCATTTTGGTGAATTGTTGTTTTCTCTTTATAATAGTTGGATATGCTTATGGAAAAATAATAAAATTATTTATCCTATCTTAAAATATATATATAAAAGTGATATAGGAGAATTAGATATCGCCGACTGCATTAAAATAGATGTAAATATTAAAGAAGAAGAATCAATACACTTTTTTGAGAATGAAGTGCCGTATGATAGATTTTTAGATCCTAAGCTCAGACAGCTATGTAATATGACTAATTTTGCTGCTTCAAGCAAAAACGAACTGAAGATAAAGTAATTGAGGATACTCAAAAAAGATTATAGTGCTATTTGCTAAATCGTATTTATTTAATATTGATTAATAGGATTTATGATTTAAAAGATTCTTTAAAAATATAAAGTTTTAAGTAACATATTCATCTCAAAAACATCATTTACTTGAAGAGATAAGACATTTAAAGATTTAATACATGTCTCATTTCCATATTCGATTTCATTTCCTAAATAAATAATGTCTTTGAAATCAAGGTTTTGTTGTGCTAAAAGTAGCCTTAAAGCTTTACTTTTATCTAATCCACCTTTCACAATATCAATAGAAGTACGACCGGCGATATAAGCTTGATATTTACCATCATATTTCTTTAAGATTTCGTTAACGATTACTAATTTCTTTGATCTATCTATTAAGGGTTTAATCGTTAATATAGTATTACCTCTTATGGTACATTTATTTTTAAAATCTGGGATTTGGTTTATATCATTTAATAAACTTTCTTCAATATAAAATTCTTTGGATAAGGTTTCTTTATTTTTATCTTTTCTAAAATAGGTATTACCATAATCACAATAAATATAGTTGTTATTTTTATTCACAAAATAGGCATCTGTAATTTCTTTTACATGATTATAGGAATTACCGGAAAAAATAATACCTTCGAAAATTTTTAAATTTTCAATGCTTATTCTTTTTTCTTGTTCGGTTACATCTGACCATAATGTACCATCCAAATCCGAGATAAATGTTAATTTTGAATTAAGGGAAAAATAATGTTTCATAATGGTACTAACTAGTTTTTTAGGAGAGTGCTTTCGATTATTTTTTTCGCTTAATTCACCATGAAGTTGCTTATATTTTTGATCAACAATATTCATTTCTTGTTCAGCGTTATCGTTGATAACAATAGTAAATTGATTTATATCTAGATAATTATTCAATATATTTAAGCATTCCGTTGCTGATACTCCATACATATCATGATCATGACAATTATTCATAATTAAGTATTTTTTTGCTTTGGATTGTTTAATAACGTCTTTACATCCTTTATGCATATAGGTAGGAATTAAAGATGACCATTGAGTGCCGGAGCTAATAATCAAAATATCAGCATCAAGAATTAATTTGTCACAAGAAGTGAATTGATTATTTTCATTCATATAAGGAGTATATTTTTCTCCTTTATCCTTCTCCAAAAAAACACTTTTAATTTTATCCTTTGGATTATCCCATGTAACTATATCACCCTCATCTTCAATGATTTTTCCAGAATCAGAAATGGCTTTTAACATTAAGCTGATGTTTGAAATCAAATGCACTCTGTTTGGTATTCTTAGTATTTTCGCCATATATTTTCCGGCATATTCTAAAGAATTATTATGAAGAGCCGCACATGAAGCATAAAATATATTTGATAAAGAAAAATCAGTAAAATCAACTTGTTTAATACCTTTTCTCCATTGTTTCAATTTGAAATTCGAAAAGAAGAAGTAATTGATAAGTTGATTAAATTTCTTTTTGATATCTTTTTCTAAAAAGACAGAATCTTTGATGATTTTCTTAGCATTTTTATAATAATCTTCATAATTTTTTGCAGATAATCTTAGTTCAAATAATTCATACATTTTATACTCATATGAATTAGGATTTAAAAGTTCATTTTTATATTTTATGGAAAAGTAGGTTAATTGATTTTTTCTTAAATCACTTGGCCCAAGTATTTTATTATTAAAAATTTTTCTACAAACTCCCGTAGATTTTCCATTATCATAAGCATTAATTATTAAATCGATTTGATAATTATTAATGTCATATAATTCATCAAATCCTTTTTGAAGGGCAATACTTCCTGTGCCACCACATAAAACAACTATTTTTTTCATATTACCATTGTATAAGATTATTCTTTAAATTGAATAATTTTATACATCTCCTTTCCATTTTTTTAAATTGATTAAATGATTCAATTCTTCTTGCGTATTAAATGAAAACACATTCTTTGAATCAATTAAGATCGCTTTTATGGGTTTTTGTTTCACATACATGTATTCAAAAAAATACAACAATTTCATTTCATGATTTTCATCGTAATTTTCATCATTATCAAAAGGGATGTTTAAAGATTTTCTATATTCATCTAAATATTGAAGAATATAATCCATATTGAAATGAAATAGAGATTGATCATGTAATCCAAGAGGAATAGTCCCTTCGGTTTTAGCAAAATGAGAGGTAATAATCTTCATTTTATCATCGGTTTCAAACCAAGCATATGGCTTTTCATCATATGAACATGCGACTGCACCGACATCTACTTTAGTTATTTTATTGAGGAATTGCATAAATGGCTTGGATGAAACAAAAAATGTATCTCCCCAACAAATATAAATATCTTTTAAGGATTCATATTTTGAATGAATATATAGCAAACTTTTTAATAAAGAATGGGCATCACCTTGCCCAGTGATAATTTTAAACATTTCACAACCATTCACGGTATTTTGATATTTTTCATAAGTATGATTATTGACTACTAAAAATATTTTATCAAAATAAGAAGATGCATAATGAAGAATATTATCAATATTTCTTCCTTCCCCAATTTGACAAAATGCTTTTGGAAAGCCTCCAAATCTTGTAGATTTACCTGATGCAACAATTAATAAAGCTTTCATTTCTTTTTTCCTACCTTAACACGATGAAATAATAACATATATAATTTATGTTTTTTATATTTAGAAGAAAAATATCGTTCTTTTTTGGCGGTATATTCACCATATCCCATATACTTATTAAAATTCTTGATTTCCTCATTAAAATAATTTATTTCCTCTTCGGATAATTTGAAGGTTAAAGGTTTTAGTGATTTTTCTCTTTCCAAAACAAAGCACTCTTGAATTTTAGAAAGTTTTTTTGATTTTTTACCATTAAAAATAGTTTGATATATTGATCTAACCATATAAGCATCCATTTCAAATATTCCAATTAAATGTTTTATTGTTAAACTGGCATTTACAGCGATCCGATAATTCAATAATGGATGATTTAATAATAGGACATCGTATCTATAGGCTAAATTTAAAATAAATATATAATCACTTGTCGGGAACCATTTATCATTAAATCCTCCAATTTCTATTGCTTTTTGTTTGTTAAAGAACAAGCCCATTATACCAATAGGATGAGAATAATAAAAATCTCTCGCATTTATTTTTAATAAATAATTTTTAAATATGCGATTCACATATTTATTTTTCCAGGATTTTTGCTCAATTATTTGTTCACTTTTTTCATTAATAGAATTGTATGTACATTCAATTGCTGCCACATTTGGTGTTGCGTTGATATACTTTACCATTTCTTGAATATAATTTTTTTCAATAGTATCATCATCATGAAGAATAAGAATCCATTCTCCATTTGCTAATTCAATGCATCTATTCCAATTGCCGAACATTCCTAAATTTTTTTCATTTTTATAATAAGCAATATTATCAGAATTAAAATTCTTTATCATTTCCAAAGTTTCATTATCATCAAAATTATCATTATTATCCACAACCACAATTTCATAAGGAATATTAGTATTTTGATTTAAAGCACTGATAAGAGTTTCTTTTAGATATTTATTTCTGAGATATGTAGGAATCATAATGGATATTTGACATTTTTTTCTTTGTCCATATAATAAGTGAGATTTAACGTCTTGGTAAATCTCAAAATTATTTTTAATTTCAAAAAAATTTTCATTTAATGCATTATACATCAGTTGCTTTTCCATTCCGTCTTCTCCTTATCTTTTTTACAATATCATATAAAACCGAATTTTTCAAAATGAACTCAATAAGCATATAAACAACTATAGAAATAAGACAGCATAAGATAGTTTTTAGATAAAAATGATTAATATATTTTTGAATTAATAAACACGTTAGACAAATTCCTAGACATCCAGCAATAATCTTGATTGTTATTTTTATAATGCCAAATGTTTTAGCATATTTTCTACCTTCATACCATTGCATAAAGAAAGCAACTGCTTCGGAAATTACCGTAGTTAATGCTGCAGCTTTTTCTTTCCAAAATGGGATGAGTATTAAATTTAACACTATATTAATAACCGCAGAAATTAATGTTACTTTAAATACAAAGGATTCTTTTCTCATTGGTACAAGAACACATTGTCCCCAAAACCAGGCACCCAAGCAAAAAAATAGGGCAATGCTTAAAATGAATAAAGATTCCGTTGCTTCTATATAATCTACATTAGAAATTAATAAAACAATTTCATTTCGCATGAAAATAATACCTACAATTGCGGGTATTAAGAAAGTTAATAAAGTTTTATAAATATCGGTTAAAGTATCATTAAAACGAGAATTGTCATTTGCTAATGTTGCGGATAATCTTGGTATAGATGCCACTAAAATTGCCGATAACACTGTTTTGACAGCAGAATAAATTTTTGTCGATGTTGAATATATTCCCACAACATAATCATTTACCATAAATCCAAGAATGGTTGTGTCAGAACTAACAAAGATCGTCGTAGCAATTTGCATTCCAAAAAGAAGCATGATAGGTTTCCAATGTTCTTTTATATTTAAATCTTTTGTAAATCTTAATTTGCAATATTTTCTAGCTCTAAAAAAGTTTAATAAATATCTTCCACCTGAAGCTACCACACTTATAATAGAATAAATATAAATGTCATTAGGAGTGCGCACAAAAACAAATAATGCAACTAAAGATAAAATATGGAAAACGATGCCTCGAATTGTGATATAAAAATAATCTTCATAAATTGAATATAACCATTCTACTCCAATTGTTTGCAGTAAAATATTGATAGATAAAATCAAAAGAATTCCGGTATAAGAATATAATTTAGGTATAGCAACCATACAAATTGCTAAAAGACAATAAGATAATAATGTAGCCCCCATATTAATAGTAAACATTTGATTGGCAAATTTACTAAACTGATCCTTATTGTCGCGAATTCGGGCACCTTCACGTATGGCATATGTAGAAATACCTAATGAGGCTATTAGAAGAAAATAGGAAATAAAGGAAGAACTAAACTGATATTTTCCTAATAGATCAACTCCAAATATGTTGGAAATAAACGGAAAAGTAATTAATGGAAATAAGACATTTAACGCTCCATTAATTGCGTTTAAAATCATATTTAGCTTTAACGATTTGGTTTTCATTACACTTTATTTCTTTTTCAAAATTTTATTCAAAATATAGGTCTAAATGATAGATTTTCTAAAAAAGTTAATAAAAATATCGTTTTTGACCTATCTATTATTATATCGGTTCGTGATATTAATAACAAGTGGTTTTAAAAATGCATTTCCTTGTGTGTTCGTTATTAAAACAAGGGGAAAAATAGGAATGGGAATGTAGGCATTTTCTATTTTTACGACAAGATTCGACAAAGTAAAATAAAATAAGAAAATTTACTTGATATTTTAACAAAAAAAATGAAGAAATTTTAAAATTATTTAAAATTCAATTATTGCAATACCTCCAAATATTATTATAAAAAAATTACATTAATAAAAAATTACAATAATTTTTGGTTTTTACTGAAAAAACATAAGAAAATGAATCGACAAAAATCGACACTTTGAATAAAAATTACAATATTTTTTTCAAATTATTAAGGCAATCAAATAAAAAACAGAAGAAAATAAAAAAATAGAGATATAGAAGTGTCGAATGCGATTTTATATTTTAATAATTTTAAAACGTTTTTCTTTTCGAATTTTGTTTCATAAAATTATTAACACTTTCGAATTTATTTGACAAATGGATAGATTTTTATTATGCTAAAAAAGCAAATGAAATTGGGGCTGTAGCTCACCTGGGAGAGCGCCTCCATGGCATGGAGGAGGTAGCGAGTTCGATCCTCGTCAGCTCCACCAAAAAGAATGCATAATTGTGATATGAGAAATCTATCACGATTTTTTTATTTTATAATACTTTCATAAAAGCTACTTTGTGAGTCTTGAAAATATTTATAAAAATCCAATTGAAAAAAATTATCTTTTTCTTTTATCGAAGAGTTATTTTTTATGTGCCTATCTTTTCAATGAAATTGAATAAATTTTTATGCAAAAAAGTATATTAGACTTCAAATTCAGTAGAGTAAGGTAAAGTGAAATGATAGATAATAATCTGCAAAAAATTATGCGTGAATTTAGAGTCTATTTCTATAATTAAATTTCATTAAAACTTCTTGCTTTCTACTCGTTGATACTTCCGTATATATTTCTGTTGTAGCAATACTGGAATGTCCTAATAATTCTTGAACCGATCGTATATCTGCGCCATTATTTAATAAATTTGTAGCAAATGTATGCCTTAAATAATGTGGCGTGGATTTTGGAAGATTAGCAAGTTTTCGATATTTTTCATATATTGCTTCAATACTATGAATGGATAAGGAGTTGCCATAGCGGTTTATGAATAAATTGTCTGTTTTTATAGAACACTTATCACGGATTTTTATCCACTTTTTTATATGTTTTATGGTTTCATCACTTGAAAAATAAAGTAATCGTTCCTTTTTTCCTTTACCATGTATAAGAATTGTTTTTTCATCTAAATTTATATCTTCCATTTTAATTAAGGCCAATTCGCCAATTCTTATTCCAGTGGATATAAGAATATCTATTATCGCAAAATCCCGTATAATGCATCTTTTTTTGAAATCACTATGTTCATTTTTTAAATAATTTGCAAGATATATTAAAAGATTTTTAATATTATTCACATTGAGAGTTTTGGGTAAACGATGTTCTTTCTTAAATTTAAAATGAATTTCGTTCATATAATTTTTTTTAATAAATTTATTCATATAAAGATAGTGAAAAAACAATTTAAAACTGATAAGTTTTCTTCGTAACGACGATTCTTTCAATTTCTTTTTGTCTTTTAAGTAAGATATATATATTACTATGTGTTTAGATTCTAATTTATTTATATTGTTTTGTAAAAGAAAATTATTTAGTCCCAATAAATCTGATTTATACGCTTTGATTGTTTTAAAATCCAGATTTTTTGTGTTCGAAATTTCGTTTAAGAAATAATTTATGTGTTTTAGCATCATTTTTTCTCCTTTTCAAATTATACTTGCAAAATTATAGCAAAATTTGTTAAAATTTAGTGGAAATAATATTGGATTATTGGGAGAAAACAGGATGAAATATAATTACTATCTAAATAAATACAAAAAAATTTTTTTGGA
>CANRDP010000009.1 GCA_947629415.1 uncultured Bacilli bacterium | reverse complement strand
GAACTTACCCGACAAGGAATTTCGCTACCTTAGGACCGTTATAGTTACGGCCGCCGTTCACTGGGGCTTCGATTCAAAGCTTCGTTTCCTGACCTCTCCTCTTAACCTTCCAGCACTGGGCAGGCATCACCTCATATACGTCGTCTTTCGACTTTGCATAAAGCTATGTTTTTGTTAAACAGTTACTTGGGCCTCTTCACTGCGACTGTATTTTACTACAGCTCTCCTTCTTGCGAACTTACGAAGTTATTTTGCAGAGTTCCTTAACAACAGTTTTCTCGCTCACCTTAGGATCCTCTCCTTGACCACGTGTGTCCGTTCTCGGTACGGGCCTAATATCTTTTTCGCTAGCAGCTTTTCTTGAAAGTTGGTCCTTCATACTTCATTACTTTGTCTCCATTTCACTCCCCACAAGCCTTCCCCTTATCGTAGCAGGGCTTTCCCTCCGCTACAGGTACCGCTCTTCGACCACCTCTTCCATTCGGTGGCTATGTTTCCCCCCTTTGTCACTACTTCACTCGATATTAGGGTCCAGGACTATCAACCTGGTTCCCATCGACTCCGCCTCTCGGCTTCGCCTTAGGCCCCGACTAACCCTGGGCGGACGAACCTTCCCCAGGAAACCTTTGTCAATCGGTGACTGGGATTCTCACCCAGTTTCGTTACTTACACCGGCATTCTCTCTTCCATTCCCTCCATCACTCCTTCCGGTATGACTTCTCCGGTCATGGAACGCTCCCCTACCAATTGTTGCCAATTCCAAAGCTTCGGTATCGTACTTAGCCCCGGTAAATTTTCGGCGCGGAGATACTCGACTAGTGAGCTGTTACGCACTCTTTTAATGATGGCTGCTTCTGAGCCAACATCCTAGTTGTCTTTGCGTCTCTACTTCCTTTCACACTTAGTACTCATTTTGGGACCTTATCTGTTGGTCTGGACTCTTTTCCTCTTGACCATGGAACTTATCTCCCACAGTCTGACTCCTATTCTTTTCCTTACTTGACATTCGTAGTTTGATTGATCTCAGTACCACGTTGTGCGGCCATCAATCATTCAGTGCTCTACCTTCAAGTCTCTCGAATAAGGCTAGCCCTAAAGCTATTTCGGGGAGAACCAGCTATCACCAAACTCGATTGGAATTTCTCCCCTAGCCACAAGTCATCCGCGGGCGTTTCAACGAACGTCGGTTCGGTCCTCCAGTGGGTCCTACCCCACCTTCAACCTGCTCATGGCTAGATCGTCTGGTTTCGGGTCTATGACATTATACTCCTCGCCCTATTTAGACTCGCTTTCGCTTCGGCTCCGTCTCTTCAACTTAACCTCGCATAATATCATAACTCGCCGGCTCATTCTTCAATAGGCACGTCATTAGGCCTTAACGCCCTCTGACTTCTTGTAGGCATACGGTTTCAGATTCTTTTCACTCCCCTCCCGGGGTCCTTTTCACCTTTCCCTCACGGTACTTGTCCTCTATCGGTCACTATCTTGTATTTAGCCTTTCGCAGTGGTCTGCGACCCTTCCGACTGGATTCCTCGTGTCCCGCCGTACTCCGGACTCCGCTCCGCTCCCCTCTGACTTCCGTTTACGGGACTTTCACCCTCTTTGGTTGGCTTTCCCACGCCATTCTCCTCGTCTTCGGTTCTCTCCGCGGTCCTTACCCCATGATTGCTCATGGTTTGGGCTCCTCCGCTTTCGCTCGCCGCTACTCACGGAATCGATTTCTATCTTTCTTTTCCTCTAGCTACTAAGATGTTTCAATTCACTAGGTCTCGCCTATCCTTACTCTTCGTAAGGTATGTCATGATCTCCTCATGACGGGTTCCCCCATTCGGATATCTCTGGTTCTTTGCTTATGTCCAGCTCCCCAAAGCTTTTCGCAGGTTTTCGCGTCCTTCTTCGCCATATAGTGCCAAGGCATCCACTGTACGCCCTTCGTAACTTAATTCTGCCTTCTTTTTTTTCTCTCTCGCAGTCTCCTTTTTTGAAACCACGACTCTTTTCTAGAAAGAACATGTTTTGTTATCTGATTTTCAAAGATCGTTCCTCTTTGAGATTGTGTCTCCACTCCCTCAAAACCAGATAGAATCTTTCCTTCCTTCAACTCAGGAACCTTCCTTTTTTTCGCTTTTTTTCTTTCTCCTTAGAAAGGAGGTGATCCATCCCCACGTTCCCGTAGGGATACCTTGTTACGACTTAACCCCAATCACCAGTCCTACCTTAGACGCTTCCCCCCTTGCGGTTAGAATAACGGTTTCGAGTAAAACCAGCTCTCATGGTTTGACGGGCGGTGTGTACAAGACCCGGGAACGTATTCACCGCGACATGGCTGATTCGCGATTACTAGCAATTCCGGCTTCATGAAGTCGAGTTGCAGACTTCAATCCGAACTGAGACCGGCTTTTTGAGATTCGCTCCCCTTCTCAGGCTCGCCCCTCTTTGTACCGGCCATTGTAGCACGTGTGTCGCCCAGGACATATAGGGCATGATGATTTGACGTCATCCCCATCTTCCTCCGGCTTATACCGGCGGTCTCCTTAGAGTTCCCAACTTAATGATGGCAACTAAGGACAAGGGTTGCGCTCGTTGCGGGACTTAACCCAACATCTCACGACACGAGCTGACGACAACCATGCACCACCTGTCTTGGCTATAGCTATCCCCTTATCTCTAAGGTATTTAGCCAGATGTCAAGTCCTGGTAAGGTTCTTCGCGTAGCGTCGAATTAAACCACATGCTCCACTGCTTGTGCGGGTCCCCGTCAATTCCTTTAAGTTTCATTCTTGCGAACGTACTACCCAGGCGGAGTACTTATTGCGTTTGCTTCAGCACTGGATTTCTCCAACACTTAGTACTCATCGTTTACAGCGTGGACTACTAGGGTATCTAATCCTATTTGCTACCCACGCTTTCGTGTCTCAGCGTCAGTATCGCCCTGGTCAGTCGCCTTCGCCACTGGTGTTCTTCCTAATATCTACGCATTTCACCGCTACACTAGGAGTTCCACTGACCTCTTTCGTACTCTAGTTCATCAGTTTTTGAAGCACGACAACGGTTAAGCCGCTGCTTTTCACTCCAAACTTAATGTTCCGCCTACTCACGCTTTACGCCCAATAATTCCGGATAACGCTTGCCACCTACGTATTACCGCGGCTGCTGGCACGTAGTTAGCCGTGGCTTCCTCATATGGTACCGTCAATTATTGGGCATTCCCTCCCATTAACTTTCGTCCCATATAACAGAACTTTACAATCCGAAGACCTTCTTCGTTCACGCGGCGTTGCTCGGTCAGGGTTCCCCCCATTGCCGAATACTCCCTACTGCTGCCTCCCGTAGGAGTATGGGCCGTTCTCAGTCCCATTGTGGCCGTTCACCCTCTCAGGTCGGCTACGCATCTTCGCCTTGGTGAGCCTCTATCTCACCAACTAGCTAATGCGCCGCAGGTTCATCCCTTAGCAAAGCTTTTTCGCTCCCTTTCAGTAGTACGAGATGCCTCGTCCTACCTTTATCCGCTATTATCCATCCTTTCGAATGGTTATCCCAGTCTATGGGGTAGATTACCTACGTGTTACTCACCCGTTCGCCGCTCGGTATACCGAAATATACCTCGCTCGACTTGCATGTATTAGGCACGCCGCCAGCGTTCATCCTGAGCCAGGATCAAACTCTCAATTTTTTCTCTTTTTTTGTTTAATCCGGTTCCTTCTTTTCGTCTCTTGGAATTAACGTTTCTTTTTCGTTTTTCGATTCTATCCGGTTTTCAAAGATCTCCGCAGACAAGTGGCTCTCGCCCCCCTTGCCGCGCTTTTTATATTCTAATACATCCTTTTTATCCCCGTCAAGAACTTTTTTCACTTTCTTGAATTTTTTTAAGATAAATATAATTTATCTTCTTCTTCATTTTCACCAAAAAATATTTTTTCCTTTCCACAAAAAAAGAAAAGGCAGTGGAAATATTGTTTCTATACCTTTTCTTTTTTACTTTTTTTAATTAATTATTACTATTTGCGGCACCGATAATTTGAACAAGTCTTATAAAGATTGCAATGAAATCCGTGTATAAATTGAAAGCCAAAAATATCGGTAAAGAATTTGCCAACATACCGTTTTGCGCCGCATTTTTCAAACGTTGCACATCAAAAGCCACATAGCCGATAATGATCGCAAGAACCACATAGGAAATAACCCAATTGATTGCACCATATGTCCCGGGTGCAAGGAAGAAAAAGCAAAGAGTATTCAAAAGAGAAACGATAATCACTCCGAAAAATATCATCGTAAGAATCGATGCGAATCGCGTCAAATCTCTTTTGGTAAAATAACCATATAATGCCATAATTCCAAAGACCAGACAAGTTGCGCCGAAAGCATAGGTCACGGTACCCAAATCATAAAGTATCAAAACGGAAGATAATAAAATTCCCAAAAGCAATGCATAAATCGAATAAAAAACAAGCGCCGCGTTTTTACTTCTTGTGACATTCATAGCGAAAATTGCTACAAAAGTATAAATAAAGAAAGCAATAATGCTTACCGTCAACACCATGGAATATTGATCTGCAGATATCCATCCGTTTTGGGCACCAAGAAAAAGACCGATAGCAGCGATTGCTGTCAGCAAAAGGCCATAAAACATCCAGCCAAAGACACCGACAAAACTCGATGTTGAAATTTCAAATCGTTCGTATGTTCCAACTTTTCTCATAAAATTTCCTTTCTATTCACTCAAAGCGTGAATCATTTCCGCAAAAGAGGAAGGAGTTAAAGATGCTCCTCCGACGAGAGCTCCGTCTACATTTTCTTGTTTCAAATATCCGGCAATATTGTTCGGCTTGACACTTCCTCCGTAAAGAATACGCACTTCTTCTGAAGATTCCGGAATCATCTTTTCTACTTCTTCTCGTATAAATTTACAGACATTCTCGGCAATTTCTTCACTGGCATTTTTTCCTGTTCCGATACTCCAAACCGGTTCATAGGCAATAATGATTTTTTTCATTTCTTCTTTTTTGAAATCTTCTAAACCTTCTTTTAATTGCTTTAAAATGACTTCCTTGGTCTTTCCCTCATTAAATTCTTGTTCTGTTTCTCCGACACAATATAAAGGTATCAAATTTTCCTTCAATAATGCTCGTATTTTCTTGGCACATTTTTTCGAAGTCTCATTATCATAAGTTCTACGTTCCGAATGTCCGATGATGGATCCGTCGATCCGAATGGATTTTAACATCGCTGCCGATACTTCTCCGGTAAATGCACCATGATCTTCATAATGTACATTTTGTGCAAAAACAAGAATATTATTCGGAGCATTTTTACGAAAATCATTTAAGCATAAAAACGTCGGAGCAATACCGAGATCGATCTTTTGATCTGCTGCAAATTTTGCTTCTTTTTGTATTTCCGAAGCAAAAGCAATCGCCTCATCCGGCGTTTTATTCATTTTCCAATTTCCAACAAGAAGTTTTCGCCTCATAATTAATCTCCGATAACATCAATTCCCGGAAGATGACCATCATTTTCAATCATTTCCAAAGAAGCACCGCCACCGGTGGAAATATGAGAAAAAGCATCACTATAACCGAATTGTTTTACTGCCGCTGCAGAATCTCCTCCGCCGATACAAGTAAAGACATTCTCTAATTCCGCACATGCTTTACAGACCGTAATGGTACCTTCGGTAAATTGTTCTTTTTCAAAAACACCGACAGGTCCATTCCAGAATAAAGTCTTTGCTTTTTTAATTTCCTTTACATAAAGTTCTCTTGTTTTCGGGCCGACATCCATTCCCATAAATCCTTCGGGAATATCACAATTTTCCGTAACTTTGATTTGAGTAGGATTATCAAAATCATCGGCAACAACACAATCCACAGGAAGAACAATTCTGCCTTGAGCTCTTTCATAGCAATTCTTGGCAAATTCCAACTGATCTTCTTCAAATGGAGATGTTCCGATATTATGTCCCAATGCTTTATTGAAAGTATAAGCCATGGCACCGCCAATCAAAATCTTATCGCATTTTTCCATTAATCGTTCAATGACTTTAATTTTGTCGGATACTTTAAATCCACCCAAAATGGCAACATAAGGTCTTGCTTCTTTTTCCACATCCACGACTTTCTTCAAAGCATTGACTTCTTTTTCCACAAGATAGCCGATTGCCGTTTGTTTTCCTTCACTTTTCAATATTTCGGGGATTCCATAAGTCGAAGCATGCGCACGATGTGCCGAACCGAAAGCATCCATGACAAATGCATCTGCATAACTCGCCCATTCTTTGGATAATTCCGGATCATTTTTCGATTCACCTTTTTCATAACGAGTATTTTGCATTAACATCACAGAGCCATCTTGTAAGCTATATATAGCCTTCTTTAACTCTTCTCCGCGAGTTGCCGGGCAAAAAAGAATCTTTTGTCCCAATAATTCCGATAAACGTTTGGCTACAACTGCCATATTGTTCTTTTTCTTATCTTGTTCACATTTTTCCGGATCTTTATGATCGATTTTTCCAAGATGAGACATCAAAACAACTTTTGCTCCCTTTTCCATCAAATCTTTAATGGTCGGTAAAGCGGCAACAATTCGATTATCATCTCGAATTTCTCCTTCTTTCAAAGGAACATTAAAATCACAACGGACAAATACTACCTGTCCTTTTACTTTTAAATCTCTAACCGTCTTCATACATTTCTCCTTAATTGAAATAAAAGCGCCGTTATGGCGCTTTTATATATAATTGATTTTTTATTTATTTTGCGCCGAGCTCTGAGAATTTCTTTGCCAATCGCACATATTGTGTGGTATAAGAATTTTCATTATCATACCAAGAAACAACTTGAACTTGATAAAGCCCTTCGCTCACTTTGGTAACCATGGTTTGTGTGGCATCGAAAAGGCCGCCATAAGTAATACCGATAATATCAGAAGAAACAAGTGGTTCTTCGGTATATCCAAAGGATGGATTTGCTACGGATTTCATATAAGCATTGATTGCTTCTTTGGTGATATTTTCGCCTTTGCAAACGGCAACAAGAATGGTTGTCGATCCCGTCGGGACCGGAACACGTTGTGCCGAACCAATCAATTTTCCGTTGAGTTCCGGAATAACAAGACCAATGGCTTTTGCAGCACCGGTAGAATTCGGAACAATGGAACAAGCAGCTGCTCTTGCTCTTCTTAAATCGCCTTTTCTATGCGGGCCATCCAAAACCATTTGATCACCGGTATATGCATGAACGGTAGTCATGATACCGGATTGAATCGGAGCAAAATCATTCAATGCTTTTGCCATCGGTGCCAAGCAATTTGTGGTACAAGAAGCAGCAGAGATAATTTGGTCTTCTGCTTCCAAGGTATCATCATTTACACCGTAAACAATGGTTTTTAAATCATTTCCTGCTGGAGCGGAAATAATAACTTTCCGAGCACCGGCATTAATATGAGCCATCGATTTTTCTTTGGAACAATAAAAGCCCGTACATTCAAGAACAACGTCCACTTTCAATTCTTTCCAAGGACAATTGTTTGCATCTTTTTCCGCATATATACGAATTTTTTTGCCATCAACGGCAATCCATCCTTCACTTGCTCCATCTTCAGAACATGTAACTTTATCGGCTAAAGCATATCTACCTTGAGCAGAATCATACTTTAAAAGATGTGCCAACATTTTCGGGCTTGTTAAATCATTGATTGCAACGATTTCATATCCCGGATCCCCGAACATTTGTCGGAAAGCCAAACGACCGATACGGCCGAATCCATTAATCGCAATTTTCACTGACATTTATTATGTCCTCCTTTAATTTTTGCAGTTATATTATAAAATTTTGTGCTCCAAAATAAAAGAGTTTTTTTATAGGAAATCCATATTTTGTTTTTAATATTTTCAAGGGGAGAAAAAGAAAAAAATTTATCGAAACGTAAAAAGAAAAAAATTTTGAAAAAAACCGATTTTTTTCTTTATCTTTATTTCAATTTCAGCACAAATTTTTTAAAAATTTTTTTATTTTTTTTAAAATTTTCTACTTTTTTCAGGGCCAATTTTCAAATAAAGTGAAAAACTTGCTTTTCCTCTATAAGAGGAATTATAATAAAAATGGATTTTTATCGAAAGGAAGGCCTATGAAAATCACTAAGAAATTTTTCTTAAATTTAACTTTAATGACGATGTCTTTCTTCGGCCTTTTTGCTGCGACTTATTCTTGGTTTAATGCTAAAAGACAAGTCGATCCGGAATTAGGCAGTATACAGGTAAATACTTCCGATATTGAATCCATTGAATATTGCTTTATAAAACATGATGGAACTTATTTAAGAAATCAAGACGATACTTCAACTGTTTTGAATATGGATCCTTATGATCCGGTGATCGTATCCAAAAATGAAAATAGTCATATTTTGTTACAAATGAAACTTACTTTGCATGAAAGCGAAGTTTCAAGGAATTTATCCTTTTCTGTTTCTACGGAAAAAGAATCCTTTGGTAATCCCACAACTACCGGAACAAATTTCTTTTTATCGGATGGAATCGATATTTCGATTTTGGATTTAACCGGGAGCAATATAAATACTCAGCAAGATTTAGCCCAATTGTTTTCTACTGTTACAGAACAATTCAAAGGTGCATCATCTCTTCAAAAAAGTGCTTTTGTCGATGCAAATGCAAGTTTTCAAAAGTCCGCAAAAATCGATTTACCCTTAATTGAAATAGGACAAAATACGACAACGGCTTATGTTTATTTTAATTTTGAATATAATCAGACTTTGATGAAAGAAATTATTAATCGATCTTCCGGTACCGGCGGAACGCAAAATCAAGCGGTTTTGGGATACGATATTCTTCTTCCCAGTGATTTAACCATTCACGCTTCTGTGATTGAAAGTGGTGGTAATTTATGAAAAGAATGAAAAAAAGTTTCGCTGCTTTCACTATGTTTTTTGCCACATTTTTTGCTTTGGCCGTATCTACTTATTCTTGGTTTATCGATGAAAATTTTATTGATATGGATCAAGTAAACGGAACATTAATCAAATACTATTTTGATGAACATTCCGGAGATGGTTCTCAAATGCAAAATGATCTGAACGCGAAATCGGATTTTGCAGGAAACATTACAAACGACGAAATCGGAAATTACGGAAATCATAAAGGTCCTCTTATTATCACCGAACCGGTTCATTTATATAATTTAGCCTATTTACAGGCTTTGGGTTTTTTTAATAATTCGGATGGAAACGGACCGACACAATATTATTTTCAGTTGGGATATGATTTTGATGGAAGCGGTGAAAAATTTTATGCCTGCAATGAAAGCGGAAATCGTATCCTCGGTTCTTATGTGGATACATTGGATATGAAAAGCCAATCCAATATGATTCCCATCGGAAATGAAACAAATCCTTTCTCGGGCGTATTTAACGGAAATGATTTGAAAGTCAAAAATTTAACCATAACAAATCGTGTAGACACCAAAGATTTAAGCGGTGAAGATATTTCCTTGGATTTTCATAATGTTGGTTTCTTTGGTACTGTAGGAAAAGAAACGGATACCGTGGCCTCTTCTCTTTTACCAAGTATCGAGAACTTTTTCTTGGATACGGCGACCATTGGTTGTGATCAAGAAATTTCATCGGCAGCGGATGTAAATTCCGTTGGTCTTGTTGCCGGCGCGGTTTATTCGGGAAATATTTCTTCCATTGGTGTTCATGATTCTATCATTGATGTCAAACCATCCGTGCTGAATTTCCATTCGCAATATGCTTTGATTGGACATAAAAATCCCAATGTTTTTTTTGATGAGGAAAGTGAAAATGCCGGAGGAGATTTAATTATTAATCCTACATCTTGGTCGGATTTAAGCAAAGGTGATGTTCGATACGCAGAAGAAAAAGCACAAAAAGAAGGTCTTGAAAACGCGCTTTATATTGGTGAAATTAAATCTCAAAGCAAAACAATTCAACAATTAGTAAAAGGATATGCTTTTGTTGCTAATTCTAGTCCTACCGGTGCAGCTTCATATGTTGGTTCTGAAACTAATGAAAAACAAATTGCAACCATAACCGATTATACCGGTGAAACCGGTAGTATTATTGACCAAGCGGATATTTCAAAAAACTTAGCAAAACAAGATTTATCATTAATGAATTTGGGATTAAGAATTCGTGAAGAAGATACAATCACATGGAGCAAAATTACCGAAGTGTCTGCTGGAACAACGATTGAACAAATAGTTCCAGATTCAACAATTCCTACTAGAAAAACAACGAAGTCTTTACCTCGTGCAAGTATTTATTTTCATCCTTCTATTCCAGGTCAATGTAACATTTTAATTTCCGCGGAAAACGACGATATATGCGTTTTATCTTTATATAAATTAGATCGGAATGCCGATAATACTTTAAAAGTAATTACAGAAACTGTATTTGTCACTCCAACAAATTCTAAAACAAATAACTATGCAATTTATTTTCCTTATATCATCACTCAGGATGATATTGATAATGAGTATGAATTTGCCTTTGCTGCATCTAATTCACAAATTACATCCTTAAGCCAAATCAGTACAAAATTAAGTATGTTTACTTATTTGGATTTAGCAGGAACTTCCGCTTCAGGAGGAAATCTTGCAGGAACATTGCAAAATATCGACTTCGTAGAAAACACAAATCTTCTCCCGGGAAGAGATGGTTACACGGAATCGGATGTTTTATTTGAAATTACTATCCCGGAACAAATAGAAATTACGTTTTGGTTTTATCGTAATTCTTCCAAAGTAACTTGTTATTATTTAACTTCCAATACTTTCGATGCCGGGACCAATATCAAAGGCACAGGAACAAATGCCGTTATCGAAAAAGTCACGGCACCGCCTTCACCTCCGTCTTAGAAAAATAATTTAAAATCTAGAGAATTCTCTAGATTTTTTCTTTTTCAAAAGTGGCAATACATTCGTCTTCTATATAAATACGAAGATTTTTGAATACTTCGTTATCCACCGAAATATCATTGCTTAATTGTTTTTTGGTAACTCGATTGAATTTAAAATAAAAGAAAAGTGCTTTATCTTCTTTTTCAAATAAAGAATGACCTTTTTGTTCTATTTTCACCAAATATTTTTTTAATTCATTCTTTTCCAAAAATTCGCGAATATCCTCTTTTTGTAATATCTTTTCTAACCAAATACTTTTTTTTCGTCCGTATTTTTCAATGAAGGTACGCGTTTCCGTTAAAATAAGTGTTTTTTGATCTTCATCTTTACTTGCCATAATCTTTTTCAGTCTGTCTCTTAAACTATCTTCTTCGCGAAGATATTCTTCATATCCTTCCATTTGTTTTAAATACTCTTCAATATCTTTTTGATACTGCAAAGAAAAGTAATTCCCTTCTTTTATATTTTGTAAAAATTTTTGATAAGTTTCCATACCCCTCTTCCTCCTTTTCTACACTTTACCACAAATAAAAAATTTTCTTAAGAAATCCTTTCAATTTTTTTAACCTTTTTCTTTTTTTCATAGAAAAACTTGTTTTTTTATACTTTCTTCGAATAAAAAAAGAGTCCCTCATGTATTTTTTTTAAAAAATCTTCCTAAAATAGAATCGAGGAGATACCTATGAACTATATACCGGCAGTAAGCATTCAAGGTTTTGAAGGATCAAAATCTTATGATTTGTTTTCTTTGCTTTTAAAAGAACGAATTATTTTCATTTCCGGAGAAATCAATGACGATTTAGCGAATATTGCTTTATCGGAAATTTTATATTTATCGGCAGTATCCAAAAAAGAAAAAATTACCATATATATCAATTCACCCGGAGGAAGTGTCACCAGCGGTCTTGCTATTTATGATGCCATGAAAAATTCCCAATGCATCATTGAAACCATCGGTGTTGGTTTATGTGCCTCGATGGGTGCTTTTCTCCTTTCTTCCGGGAGTAAAGGACATCGTTTTTCTTATCCGAATTGCGAAATTATGATTCATCAACCTTTAGGAGCATTTGAAGGGCAAGTAACCGATATGGATATTATGAATCGCCGCTATTTGTATTTAAAAGAAAAACTCATTACTTTATTAAGTGATCATACCGGTCAAAGAAAAGAAAAAATCAAACAAGATACGGAACGAAATTATTTTATGACCGCATCAGAAGCAAAAAATTATGGATTAATCGATGAAATTCTTCAGAATTAAGAAGAAATTTTCTTTTGAAAATCTTCTGCTTTCGTCTGAATGGAAGTAAATAAATGATGAACTCCCGATTTCGATATACTTATACCATAAGTTTCGAAAAATAAATTGCTTAATTCACTAAAAGAGGCATCTTCATTTTCTAACCGTAACTGACAAAGCTTTTCTTCTTTATCGGTTAAGATACTCATCGCCGAATGCTCTTTTAAAAAGTGAATAATTTTTAATTGTTCTTGTGCTTTTACATATGCCCTTTGATGATTTTGAATGGTACAAATATTGACCCGATTTTCCGAATTGAAGAAATCGCGCATAATACGTTCATTTTCAAAATAAAGCATGGAAGAAGTTGCATGCAGTAAAGATAAAAAGTCGGCAATTTGTTCTGCTTTTTTCAAATATAGAATAGTTTTTGTCTTGCGCTGAAAAATTTTAAAATCAAACGGTTTTCTTTGATAAAAAGATTTGATGAGTTTCAAAACATATTTGGCATCCTGAAGCTCCGAAAAATTCATTTCCAAATGATAATCCGTATAAGGGGGATTCACACTTCCCGAAGCCAAAAATACTCCAGCCAAAAAATAATATTTTCCTTTTTTTTGAACAAGAGATGACGGATACGAAGCAATACCATTTTGAATCAATTCCAATTTCTCTAAAATTTCTTCTACTTTGTTTTCGATATCAATACGATAAATCACACTTTTTTTTAAATTGATTTCCCGAAAGAAAGTAAACGAAGATTCCGCATGAAAATAATTTTGAATCGAAGTATAAATAAAACGCGCTACTTTGGAATTTTGTGTGGCAATCGTCAAAATCTTTTTCTTCTCGGAAAAAGTAATGGAACCATTGAGTTTTATGTAACCGGACAAAAGCGATAAAAGATGTGAGGGTTCGAATTCCTGTTCGATAATTTCTTCTTTTACTCTTTTGGTAAATGTCATCAATGTTGCCTTTTTTGTAGTATTATCTTTCTCTTTTATATTCTTCATTTCTTAAATTTCCTATTTTCGTTGCAGCAATCGCTCCATCGCTTACCGCGGTAACAATCTGACGCAATCTTTTTTTTCGCACATCGCCGATAGCAAAAAAACGAGCAACGGATGTTTCCATATCTTCATCGGTTTTAATATATCCGTCTTCGGTTTCTATCGGAAACGAAACAATATCAAAAGAAGGTTCAAAACCGATATAGACAAATAATCCGGATATCGGCAAAAACTCTTTTTCCTCCTTTAAAGAAGAAACCACTTCGATTCCTTCCAAAAACTTTGTACCATAAAGTTTTTCAATTTGATATGAAGTATAAAGTACGATATTCTCTTTTTGTTTTACTTTTTTTATCAATTCTTCTTCAGCTCGAAATTCTTCCCGACGATGAATCAGATAAACTTTGGAAACAATCGAGGATAAATATAAACTTTCTTCTAACGCGGAATTTCCTCCTCCCAAAACCGCTACTTCTTTGTTTTTATAAAGAGCACCATCACAAAGAGCACAATAAGAAATCCCTTTTCCGTAAAATCTTTCTTCTCCTTGCAATCCGATTCTTTTTTCTTTTGTTCCCGTAGCAAGTAAAATATATTTACTGAGATACGTTTCTTTATTTCCTTTTAATAAAAATCGTTCGTTTTCTTTGGTAATATTTTCAATAGAATCAAAAGTGATTTCGATTTCATTTTCCGCTAATTGCTCTTGCATTTGAAGAGCCAGTTCCACACCATCTCTATTTTTATATCCCGGATAATTATCAATATAAGAAGTAAAAGCGATTTTTCCTCCCGGAATATTTTTTTCAAATAAAAGAAAAGGAATCCCCGCTCTTTTTAAATAAAGCGCGGCGCTGATTCCGCTTGGGCCGGCACCGATAATGGAAACTTCTTTATCTATCATTTTGCATCTCCTTCACGAATTGTTTAAAAGAGGAAAGAAAATAATCCGGATGAAGATAAGAAAAATCTCTTCCGAAAGACCAAGAAACCAAGGCAACTTTTATGCCTGCGTTTTTTGCCGCCAAAAAATCACTTTCATTATCCCCTACATATATTGTATCCTCTTTTTTTGCATTCAGTTCTTTCATTGCTTTTAAAATACCCTCCGGATCCGGTTTTGGATTCTTTATATCATCAAGGCAAACGGAAAGATCAAAAAGACGAAAAAAAGGAAATGGTTCCGTCACTTCATGAAAACTATCTTTGAAACGATTCGTAACAATACCTAATTGAAACGAAGAATCCTTCAATGTTTTTATCATCCATTCCACATCTTGAAACGGTGTGACAAAACGCTTTATATTCTTTTTGGAATATTGATGATATTCGGCAAATAAAGTATCAAAATCTTCGCTAAAATAGCGAGGAAATACTTCTTTTAAAACCGGTCCCAAAAAAGAAATTAATTCTTGAATACTCAAAGGATAATCGGGACGAAATTTATCGAATACATGCATATAAGAACGGATAATAAGCATATCCGTATTCAAAAGTGTTCCGTCAACATCAAAGAGAATGGTCTTCATTTTGCGTTTGCTCTTTTTTTTCTTCAAATTGATCCCGATATTCAAAATAAGCTTCTTTATATTCATCCACATGAGCATATTTTTTCTTTTTATATCGATCCAAAAGGTGAAAGACCACAATCAACAATACGCCGAGAACAATAAAGATATAAGCCATTAATTGTGATGCCATGGTATTGCTTCCCATTTGGAAAGTGGGATTTCGCATCGGTTCCATAATGGCCCGCACAATCCCGTACCATATCATATAAGAAGCAATCAAATCTCCGGGGCATAACCATTTTTTCAAAAATTTGCGAACAACAAACATCAAAAGAACAAAACCGATTAAATTGACAACAGATTCAATCAAAAATAAAGGCGTAACAATTTGCGATCCTCCGCAAGCAAGATCACCGGCACTATTATAATGCAATTGTTCGATAATAAAATTCGGTAGAAATGACCATTGGGATTCATCGACACATAATCCATAGACTTCCGCATTAAAAAAATTCCCCCATCGTCCGATGGCCTGAGCTACCAAAATATTGGGAACCACCAAATCCGCAATAGCCAAAACATTATAGTTCGGTTTTCGATGATGAATATAAAGTATTCCGACAAGAGCTCCTAAAAGAACTCCGCCCTGGATAGCAAGACCACCTTCCCAAATGGCAAATACTTTATAAAAAGGTTGCGAGGCAAATTCTTTACTCCACTCGGCAATAACATACCAAATTCTTGCTCCGACAATACCCATAGGAAAAGCAAGATAAAATGTTCCTTCCAAAATCGTATCATCAAATCCTTCTTTTCGGCAAAAATAACGGGATAAGATATATGCGATAATTGCACCGATAATAATGAAGATAGCATAAAAACGAATTTCAAAACTTCCGAAATTAATTCCTGTAGGTAATTTTTCCAATACTTCAAAAACCATAATTAATTTCCTTTCTTTCTTTGGAGTAATTCTTTCATCCGATTTTCAAATTCATAACCGGAATCATATCCATATTGTTTTAATTTTAAATAGGTAACGGCCGTTTCGATAATTTCCGCCATACTTCGCCCGGCAAAAACGGGTATTTTCAATAAAGGTATTTTTTGTTCCAATAAATCCATATATTGCACCGCACTTCCGATTCGCTCCATCGGTTTTGTCAAATCCGGTTTTTCCAATTGAATGGCATAGCTGATATCGATTTTTTGTATCAAAGAATTAATACCAAACATTCGTGAAATATCGATAATTCCGATTCCTCTTACTTCCATCATACCAAGTAAAAGTTCGGGAGCTTCCCCATAAAGTTTCCCCTGAACATAAGATATATTCACCCGATCATCACTTACCAGGCGATGACCTTTTTTTACCAATTCCAAAGCTGTTTCAGATTTACCAATCCCGGATTCTCCAAGGATCAATACTCCCATGGAAAATATTTCCATCAAGGTCGCATGAATCGCAGTCATCGGAGCCAATACTTCCTGTAAATACATTACCGTTTCAAGATTCAACATATTCGTGGCCCGCTTTGTGGTCAAAATCGGAAAATTTTTTTTCGCGGCAATTTCCAATAAAATCCGAGGGCAATTTCGTCCTTGACATATGATAATTCCCGGGCAAGTATCCGAGGTTAAAAAGTCAAAGGCCTTGCGCATTGCTTCTTCACTCATTGTCTGAATATAGGTCATTTCTTTATTTCCGAAAAAAACCAATCGATGAGAACGAGGATATTCAAAAAATCCCGCTAATTCCAAGCCGGGACGATTCACGGATATTTCGGTTATCTCTCGCGACATAGCTTCCATATCTCCATGAATTCTTACGAGACCAAAGTGATTGGCATAATCTTGCAATGTGATTTTTTTCTGTGGCATATAAAGCCCCTTCCGTTTTCCGTTGAAGCAAATTCAAACTCAAATCAATTTTTACATATCCGAAAAGTGAAATCAAGAAATCTTTTTCGCTTGCATTCTTTTTAAATCTCTTTCCAAAATTTTCTTTAAGTATTGTCCCGTATAAGATTTTTCCACTTTTGCCACTTCTTCGGGAGTTCCCGTGGCAACAATTTCTCCGCCTCTTTCTCCCCCTTCCGGTCCCAGATCGATAATATAATCGGCATTTTTGATGACATCCAAATTATGTTCAATGACAATCACGGTGTTTCCGTTATTTACCATTGACTGCAAAACAGATATCAATTGTCTTACATCATCCATATGGAGTCCTGTTGTTGGTTCATCCAATATATATAATGTTTTTCCTGTGGCTTTTTTCGAAAGTTCATAGGCAAGTTTTACCCGCTGTGCTTCACCGCCGGATAATGTCGTTGAGGACTGTCCCAATTTTATATAACCCAGTCCCACATCATAAAGTGTTTTGATTTTGCTATAAATCGGTCGAATGTTTTCAAAAAATGTACACGCTTCTTCCACGGTCATTTCCAAAACATCGTAAATATTTTTTCCTTTATAAGTAATTTCCAAAGTATCTTGATTATATCTTTTTCCATGACATTCATCGCAAACAACATAAACATCCGGAAGAAAATGCATGGAAATTCTTTTCACTCCGTCACCTTCGCAACTTTCACAGCGACCGCCTTTTACATTAAACGAAAAACGACTTCGCTTATATCCTTTGGCACGAGCCAATTTGGTATTCGCGTATAATTCTCTTATATCATCAAATGCACCGATATAAGTAACCGGATTACTTCTCGGAGTTCGGCCAATCGGTTCTTGCGAAACATTAATAACCTTATCGATTTCTTTTAAACCCAAAATTTTTTCGCATTTTCCCGGTTCTTCTTTTGCATCATAAAGTTCTTTCCGAATGGTTTTATAAAGTGTCTCGGTAATCAAAGAAGATTTCCCGGATCCGGAGACACCGGTAACCACCGTCAATGTATTCAAAGGTATCTTTACCGTAATCTTTTTTAAATTATTCACTTCGGCACCGACAATGGTAAGGTATTTTCCGTTTCCTTTTCCACGATATAAAGAATACGGAACAAACTTTCTTCCCGATAAATAAGCACCGGTAAGTGATGCTTCGCTTTTCAATATTTCTTCGGGACGACCTTGAGCCACAATAAAACCACCATGTTCTCCTGCCCCGGGACCGATATCGACAAGATAATCCGCCTGAAGCATTGTATCTTCATCATGTTCGACGACAATCAAAGTATTTCCTAATTCCACCATTTCTTTTAAGGTTTTAATTAAGCGATCGTTATCGCGTTGATGTAAACCAATCGATGGTTCATCCAAAACATATAATACTCCGGTTAATTTGGATCCGATTTGCGTGGCAAGACGGATACGTTGCGATTCCCCACCGGAAAGTGTCGATGCCATTCTGGAAAGAGTCAAATAGTCTAATCCGACATCAATCAAAAATTGCACCCGATTTTTAATCTCTTGTAAAGCAAGTCGGGCAATTTCCTTTTGTTCTGTTGTTAATTTCAATTCTTCCAAGAAAACTTTCAAATTACTTAAAGATAAACAAGTAAGTTCATAAATATTAAGTCCCCCGATACGTACGGATAAAACCTGAGGATTTAAACGTGCTCCATGACAAGTCGGACATATGGAATCGCGCATAAAAGAACGATAATATTCCCGCATAAATTCGGAAGTTGTCGTATTATATAAACGAGTAATACGCGGAATTAACCCTTCTACTTCTTTACGATCCGTTGTCTTTCGATTATCCGTAATAATCGTCATCGGTATTCGTTCTGAAGTTCCATACATCAAAATTTTTCGTTGATCTTCGGTTAATTTGCGATAAGGAATATCTCGTGGAATCGCGTAATAATCACAGACTTGACAAAATTTTTGCCAATCAATGGTATTATTTTCAATCTGATTTTTAAAATAAACTACCGCTCCTTGATTCAAAGAAAAATTCGGATTCGGAACCAATAAATCCTCTGCCGCTTCTTGTTTGATTCCTAACCCATTGCAATCCGGACAACATCCCAAAGGAGCATTGAAAGAAAATAAACGCGGTTCCAATGGAGGAACAGAAAAACCACAATATTTACAAGAAGCTTTCTCGGAAAATAACTTTTCTTCTTCATCATCTTTTATAATGACATACCCATCGGAAACATCCAAGGCCGTCTCAATCGCTTCATAAAGACGAGATTGATTTTCTTTTTTCAAAACCATCCGATCAATAACAATATCAATAAAGTGTTTTTTATTTTTTTCCAAAGGAGGAAGTTCGTGAATACGACAAATCATTCCGTCGACACGAACTCTTTCAAAACCCGAAGTCAAAAATTTATCCAAAGTATCTTTATGTGTACCTTTTTCATTCCGAACAATCGGTGCAAAAATATATAATTTTGTACCTTCTTCTTTCATCATAACGATATTTAAAATCTGTGAAACCGTCATGGCAACAATCGGTTCATGATGCGTGGGACAATAAGCAACCCCGATTCGAGAATAAAGTAAACGTAAATAGTCATAAATTTCCGTTACTGTTCCCACCGTAGAACGAGGATTATGCGAGGTAGTTTTCTGGTCGATGGCAATTGCCGGAGATAATCCTTCAATGGAATCGACCTCCGGTTTTTCTATATTTCCCAAAAATTGACGAGCATAACTGGAAAGAGATTCAACATAACGACGTTGTCCCTCATTATAAATGGTATCAAAAGCCAAAGTGGATTTCCCAGATCCGGAAACTCCAGTAAATACGATTAATTTTTCTTTTGGCAAAGATAAAGTAATATCTTTAAGATTATTTTCACGTGCGCCTTTTATCACAATGTACTTCTTTTCATCCATAATTTACCTCGCTATAAACCAAATGGTCTATTTTTTATTATAACATATTTATATAGAATTCTATTATAGGAAATACTATAATACACTTGAAAAGTTCGGAGGAAAATTATGTCGGAAACAAAAAAGTATTTATTAATACGCATGTTGACAAGCGTACTTGTGGCAATTGCTTTGGGAATTTTACTCATTCTCATCGATGGAGATTTTTTTACTCGAATTTTATTTATTATTTTCGGTGTCATTTTTATTCTTGAAGGATTATTGGCACTTTTATCCGAGTCTGTTCGGAAAAATGTATTTTTAATTGTAGCAAATGCTCTTGCAATTCTTTTGGGAATTTTATTAATTTTCTTTCAAGAAGGATTTATAAGAATCAGTGTCGGAATTTATTTTATCGGTGTTCCGGTGATTCTTTTGATTCTTCGCCGTGAATATTTTAAAGAGGAACTGAAAGAACAACTTCCCAAGATTGTCGTTGGTCTTTTGGTCCTTATTTTAGGTATCGGTGGTTTTGTAAATATATTATTGGATGTCTTGGGATGGATCTTAATTGTCGGTGCGGTTCTTTATCTTATCTTAGGATGCATTTCCTTATCAAAGCACGAATAAAATGAAATCCATTCTCGTAAAGCTTTTTGTACCGGATTATCAAAATAGTGATCATCCGAAAGTTCGTATCCGTTACGGAAAACTTGCCTCTGTTTTCGGCATTATTTCCAACGGAATCATTTCTATTATCAAAATTGTTTTCGGTGCATTTTTCGGTTTTATGTCCTTTATTGCCGACGGACTCAATAATCTTTCGGATGCTTTTTCTTCTATTGTCTCTTTCATCGGATTCAAAATGTCATCCAAACCTGCGGATAAAAAACATCCTTATGGTCATGCAAGGATGGAAGCTCTTTCCGGTTTAGTGGTGGCTTCTTTAATCGTCGCTTTGGGAATCGAATTACTTTTTCGTGCTATTGAAGAAATGTTTGAAAAAAAAGAAATGTCTTTAACAAACGAACATTTTCTTCTTGCATGTTTTCTTTTGCTTTTTACCATTTTCGTTAAAATCTATCAATGTTTGTTTTATCGGAACATTGCCAAAACGATTCATTCTTTAAGTTTAAAAGCTTCTTCTTTCGATGCTTTTGCCGATGTTCTTGCTTCAATTTCCGTCTTACTTGGTCTTATTCTTTCTTTTTCTTTAAAGATCAATTTGGATTCCTATTTTGCCGCGGGAATCGGATTATTTATCTTTATTTCGGGAATAAAGTTGCTGATTGAGGAAGCATCTCCTTTATTGGGACAAAAACCCAGTGAAAAACAAATCGATATGATTTTCAATCTGGTTAAATCTTTCCCCGAAGTTCTTTCTTTACATGATTTATATCTTCATTCCTATGGAGATGAAAAAGTTTATGCCAGTTTGCATATCGGAATGGATTCTTCTTTAACTTTAACGAAAGCACATGATATTGTGGATCAAATTGAAAAAAAATGTCAAAAAGATTTGCATATTCTTTTAGTGGTTCATATTGATCCCGTGCAAAAAGAAAACGAAAAATTCAAAGCAATCGAAGAAGAAATAAAAGAAATTTTATCGTCTTTTTCTTTTCCTCTTCCTTATCATGATTTTCACATAAAAAAAGGTCCTACTTATTTTGATATTTCTTTTGATTTGGTACTTCCGGATCAAAAAGAAGGCGAGGAACAAATAATTCTTCAAACGATTCAGAAGAAAGCAAAAGAATATTCTCCATATTATCGTCTTTTTATCCAAATAGATTCGAAAAGCAGCGATTTGCTGTTTGGAAAGGATGAAAAATAAATGGATAAAATTTTTGCGATGGAAGAAGCATTGATCTTATTGAAAAACGGCATTGTTTTGATCAATGCGGAGCATCCGAATCAAATCTTTTGCCGTGCCGGGAATATGATTTCGATTTATCTTCCCAATGCAAAAATAAAATTATCCGTGGAAAATTTTCAAAAGTTATATGAAACTTCCCACTTTCAAATAAAAAGCGAATCCAATATCGAAATTGATCCTGAAAAAGATAAAGAATATTATTCGTGGAAACAATAATCATTTTCTTTAAAATTTTTATTACAAAAAAATGAGATGGCTTCACACCATCTCATTTTCTTTTTCTTTCAAGATTTTCAATTAATCACAAAGTCTTTTGAATCTCTTCCAACGTAATGCCGCGTATTCTTGAGATTTTGTCAAAAGTTCCTCTGCATGTTCCGGATTCACTTTGGGAAGTTGAGAGAATCTCGTTTGTGTCATCACGAAATCACGGAATTTGCTGAAGTCCGGTTCTTGACAATCAAGTTGCATCGGGCATTTTCCTTCCGCTTCTAAACGTGGGTCATAACGGAAGATTGGGAAGTAACCGCATTCCACAGCTTCTTTTTCTGTCTTTTGTGCATTGGCTAATCCACCTTTAAGTCCATGAGCCTGACATGGTGAATAGCAAATGATAAGTGACGGACCATTATAGCTTTCCGCTTCTTTCATTGCCTTAATGGCTTGCATCTTATTGGCGCCCATAGAAATCTGAGCGACATAGACATTACCATAACTAATGGCCATCATAGCAAGATTCTTTTTCGCGGTTTTCTTACCGGAAGCGGTAAATTTCGCAATACTTCCGGTTTGAGAAGATTTCGAGGATTGTCCACCGGTATTGGAATAAACTTCGGTATCCAAGACCATAATGTTTACATCTTCTTCGTTGGCAATGACATGATCTAATCCACCGTAACCGATATCATAAGACCATCCGTCTCCACCGACAATCCATACCGACTTATCGACAAGATCTCTTTCATATTCCAGTAAAGCTTTGATTTCTTCATTCTTACTGGCCTTGACAAGTTCAATTAAACGATCTTTTATATTGCGGACATAATCTCTGTTTTTGATATTGTTCAGATAATCTTCGATAAGGCCTTTCAACTCTTCTTCGCAATTTTCCTTATTTGCTTCCATGATTCGGCAAATTTGTCCGAGTTTATAATCGGTTGCAATTCTCATACCATAACCATATTCGGCATTATCTTCGAATAAAGAGTTTGCCCAAGCAACACCATTTCCGTCCTTATCGGTGCAGAATGGAGTTAACGGAGTCGAACCATTGTAAATCGAAGAACATCCGGTGGCATTGGCAATCAACATATCTTTTCCGAATAATTGTGTGGCCAAACGATAATAAGGTGTTTCACCACAACCGGCACAAGCACCGGAAACTTCAACGTACGGCATTAAGAAGCTGGCACCTTTTACGGTCTTTACATCAAAGTATTCGGATTTATACGAAACTTTTTTATAAAGATAATCTGCCGCATCTTCCTGATTGAACTGAGATTTGGCTTCGGCCATTTCCAAAGCTTTGACGGTAATCATATTGCCGTCTGCATCTTTTACTTTCTTTCCCGGACATTCGACAACACAAAGGCCACATCCGACACAATTCTTCGGAGAAACCTGAATACGGAATTTTAATCCGGAAACTTTTGGTCCGATTGCTTGCAAAACATCATCTTTTGCAATTTCAGGCATACCCTTCATTTCTTCTTCTGTTAATAAGAAAGGACGAATGGTAGCATGCGGACAAACAAAGGCACATTGATTACATTGAATACAATTTTCCTTTTTCCAGACAGGTACACGGTCTGCAATGGAACGTTTTTCCATGAAAGTCACATCATTACGCATTGTTCCATCAAGCAATTCGTATTCGGTAAATTTGCTTACCGGCAGATCGTAACCATCCAATGATCCGATGACATTAACATAAGAATCGAAATATTCATCTCCGGTTTTTGCGTAAACTCTTGTCGCATCAAGATTCTTCCATTCCGGTTTTACTTTTACTTCAATTAATCCTTCGGCACCGGCATCAATGGCTTTATAATTCATTTGAACGATATCGTCGCCTTTTTTGGCATAGGATTTCTTTGCAAATTTCTTCATCCAATCTTGCGCTTCTGCATAAGGCATAATGTTTTGATTGAGATAGAAGAACGATGCTTGAAGAATTGTATTTGTACGACGTCCAAGGCCAATCTTTGAAGCAATGGCATTGGCATCGATAATATAAAATTTCGCTTCTTTATCAGCAAGTTGTTTCTTTACACGATTCGGTAATCTTGCTTCCAATTCATCTGCGGGAATATCGGTATTGAGTAAGAATGTTCCACCTTTCTTTAAGCATTTGAGCATATCAAACTTAAAGATATAGGAATCAAGAGAACAAGAAAGGAAATCCGCGTGTTCAACATAATATGTGGAACGAATCGGTGTTTTACCGAATCTTAAGTGCGAACGAGTAACTCCTCCTGCCTTTCTTGAGTCATAAGCAAAGTAAGCTTGTGCATATTGATGGGTGGCATCACCGATAATCTTAATGGAAGATTTATTTGCGGATACTGTTCCATCGGAACCTAAACCATAGAATAAGCAAGAAGTATAATCTCCTTTTACATGGAAATTATCATCGACAGGAATGGATAAATGGGTAACATCATCGTTAATACCGATGGTAAATCCGGTGAAATTATTGTTATTATCCAAGAAGTCATAAACGGCTTTCACATGTTTTGGTTGTGTATCTTTGGATGCAAGACCATATCGTCCACCGATAAGGACTTCCATCTTACGACCCGCTTGTTCCAAAGCAGCAACAACATCCAGATATAAAGGTTCTCCCGAAGCACCGGATTCTTTTGTTCGATCCAAAACGGCAACTTTCTTAACACTTGCCGGAATTACTTTGGACAAATATTTTGCAGAAAACGGACGATAAAGATGTACTTTTACAAGACCGACTTTTTGTCCTTCAAGAAGAAGTTCATCAACCACTTCTTTTGCCGTTTCCGTGACAGAACCCATAGCTACGATCACTTTGGTAGCATTCGGATCTCCATAATAAGTAAACGGTGCATATTCACGACCGGTAAGTCGGGAAGCTTCTTTAAAGTATTTTTCAGCAATTTCCAGAACCGCATCCAAATGTTTATTTTGTGCTTCTCTACCTTGGAAATAAATATCATCGTTTTCCGCACCACCGCGAGTTACCGGATGAGTATGCGGATTTAATGCACGATTGCGGAATTCCAATAAAGATTTTTGATCAATTAATTTATCCCAATCTTCATTATCGACAAATTCGACATTTTGAATTTCATGAGATGTTCGGAATCCATCAAAGAAATGAATAACCGGACTTTGAGAAGCAATAGCAATTAAGTGTGCGACCGGTGCCAAATCTGCACATTCTTGTACGGAATGAGCGCAAATCATCGTTGCGCCGGTTTGACGACAAGCATAAACATCTTGATGATCGCCAAAGATAGCTAACGATCTTGTTGCTAAAGATCTTGCAGATACATGCAATACTGCCGGCAAACACTCACCAACCCACTTGTAAATGTTTGGAATCATAAGGAGTAATCCTTGTGAAGCAGTGTATGTTGTTGCTAATGCACCCGCTTGTAAAGCACCATGTACCGTGCCAGAGGCACCGGCTTCTGATTGCATTTCGACAACTTTTACTTCTGTACCGAAGCAATTTTTCATACCCTCACTGGCATATTGTTCGACCAATTCCGCCATTGTTGAGGAAGGCGTAATCGGATAAATACTTGCTACTTCGGTAAAATTATAAGAAGCAAGAGCCGTCGCCGTATTCCCATCGACCGAGAGAAATGTTTTCTTTCCTTCGCCGACAGAAACATTGTTTTTTCTTTCTTCCATAGAAATTTAAATCCTCCTAATTTCAATCTTTTTTTATTATAAACCATTCTAAAAGGCAATGCTATACCCCTTTATTCGTTTTTCGATATTTTTGTGCGCACGTATACGTGTCAAAAAGAAGAAAGATTTTTTCAACTTCTTTTCTTTAGGGTAAAATTTCAGAAAAATTAAATTTTTTTCGCTAATTCTTTTATATAATTTGCCGTATTTTCTTTTAGATCTTCCCGTTCCAATGCAAAATCAATCGTCGCACGAACAAATCCGAATTTATCTCCGACATCATAACGAAATCCTTCAAAATCATATGCATAAACATGTTCGCGATCCATCAAAGTTCTAATTGCGTCCGTTAATTGTATTTCTCCACCCTTCCCGGGAGTTTGATTGTCCAAAATTTCAAAAATGGCCGGTGTCAAAACATATCGTCCCAAAACGGCAAAACGAGACGGAGCCTTTTCCACGGGAGGTTTTTCCACAAAATCGGAAATTTCTATCGTTCTTCCATTTTGCGTAACCGGTTTGACCACTCCGTATTTTGATACATCTTCTTGTTTTACTTCTTGCACTCCGATGACCGAAGAAGAAGTTTGTTCATAGACATCAATTAATTGACGCAAAACGGGTTTTCCGTTTTTATTGATGATTAAATCATCGCCCAGCAAAACGGCGAAAGGTTCTTCTCCGACAAAAGATTTCGCACAACTTACCGCATGTCCAAGACCTTTAGGCTCTTTTTGTCGAACATAAAAAATATTGGCCATGTTGGCAATTGCCCGAATTTGTTCCGCTTCTTTTTCTTTTTTGGACAAACGAAGTCTTGTTTCCAATTCAAAATTCACATCAAAGTGATTTTCCATGGAATGTTTGTTTCCGTTTGTAATAATCAAAATTTCTTCTATTCCGGATGCTACGGCCTCTTCCACAATATATTGAATTGTCGGAGTATCCACAATCGGAAGCATTTCTTTTGGCAAAGACTTTGTCGCCGGTAAAAACCTTGTGCCCAATCCTGCCGCAGGAATAATGGCCTTCTTTATTTTTTTCATTTTCAAATCCTCCGCTATCATCATAACTTAGTTTTGTACTTTTTTCCATGTTTTCTTATGGAATTTATGCTTGAGTTTCGTCATAAAAAAATTGTTTTCTTGCATAAAGAGTCGGATAGAAACTTGTAAGAAAAAAGGAAAGTTGTATAATGAAAAATAAAGGAGGCGCGAAATGAAAATTGTTCACGGTTACGTTACAAATCATGATGGTCTGACATCAAGATTGGCTGTTGAATTGGTTAATTTGGCAAATAAGTTTCAGTCCAATATTTATTTTACGGTATCGGATGAAAAAGCGGATTTAAAATCAATTATGAATGTTGTTGCCATTATCGTACCTCATGGTCAAAATTTCACCATTGAAATTAACGGTAAAGACGAAGAAAGCGCCTATAAAAAATTTACAAATCTTTTACAAGAATTAAAATTAACCGCTTAAAGATGAAGAAAAAACTTCATCTTTTTTTTATTTCTTCTTTTAAAATCTTTGTTTGCATATAGTGAATTGGTGAAACTCATGCGGGCATTGGCAAAAATAAATTTAGATAATCTAAAAAAGAATTATTTAACCATTAAGAAAAAAACAAAAAAAGAAATCATTGCCGTTTTGAAAGATAATGCCTATGGGCATGATCTTATTCATTCGGCACAAGTTCTTTCCTCATTGGGAGTACGAATGATTGCCGTAGCAACTTTCGAAGAGGCAGTGACTTTAAGAAAGAATTTAATTTTTACTCCTATTTTATTATTTGAACGCTGCTCTTCTTATCGGCTTTTATCTTCCTATCGGATAACTTCTTCCATTCAATCTTTGGAACATTTAAAAGAATTGGCAGCATCCAATTTTCCTTTATCGATTCATTTGGAAATCGATACCGGATTTCATCGCTTCGGAATTCAGGAAGAAGAACTGGATAATGCTTTGAATCTAATTGCTCATTCTGCTTTGGTATTAAAAGGAGTTTATACCCATTTTGGAGATGAATCTTCTTATGAAGAACAAAATCAAATTTTTCATCGAGTACTCGATAAAATACCCTTTCGCTCTCGCATTTTGATTCATTCTGCATCCAGCAGATTTTTAGAAAAAGAAGATTCTTATACAAATACCGTACGACCGGGTATCAGTCTTTACGGATTCCATACATCACTAAAATTATTGCCGGTTTTAAGTCTTTATGCCCGTGTTCTGCGTTGTTCGCCGATAAAAAAAGGAGAATGGGTCAGTTACGATAAAGAAATCTGTGAAGAAGACGGATATATTCTTACTTTGGGTATCGGTTATGGAGATGGTTGGAAAAGAAGTTATAATACCATTGCTTACGCGGATAAATACTACACTCAAATAGGTGTCACCAATATGGATTCGCTTATGCTTTTTGCCAAAAATCCTCTTCCACCTTTAACTTCGGTTGAGCTTTTAGGGTCACATTTAACCTTAAAAGATCTTTTGGAAATTTATGATGTAACTCCTTATGAATTTTATTCTTCTTTATCTTATCGAATTACAAAAGAATATTTGAAAAGTAACTAACTTTTTCCTATCTATTGTTTGGTGAAAAACATTTTTTTGTTGCAAAATTTCCCTATATGAGATAAGATAGACTAGCAATTTGATGGACCATTAGCTCAGTTGGTAGCATAGCTAACTCTTAATCAAAGGGCAAAAACACAACTTAATAACAAATTTGGACTGCTAGCTCAGTTGGTAGAGCAACTGACTCTTAATCAGTGGGTCCGGGGTTCGAGTCCCCGGCAGTTCACCAATTAATCCCCTACTTTAGAGGGGTTTTTATTTTTTATGTTTCAAATTTTATCTAATAAATTTTATGAAATTGGCGTTTTTGGACATTCAAATTTGAGTCTTCAAAATCTCAAAAGTAGTGAAAAAATATAGTTTTTGTAAAGAAAAAAGGCTGAAATTTTACTTTCAACCTTCTTTTTACATCTCAAAGTCTCTTATTTTTGTGTTTTTTGAGTCGGTATTTGCAGTCTTTGTTTTTTTTCTTCGGCTTTTTGAATTGCTCAGCAGTAGTTTTATTTATTTTTTTCCTTACTATAATTTCTTTCTGTTTTGTAAAGTGTTTTTTGTTTTAGGCTCGACTGTGTTATTATTTTGTGTTTTTCTATTTTTGTCTACCATCAAAACTATTAATATTGTGATTACTGCAATGGTACATAGCGTTGCAATAACTCCCAAAAGAATAAGTGCAACGAATTCTCCGGTATTGAAAAGGATTGTATCTAGAAGTAAACCTGACATACTACCTTTCTCCTTTCTATCGATTTCGTTTTTTCTTTTTCAATAACAATATCAATACAACAATATCGACGAACAAAACACACGAAGCAATAATTATGAATGGAAAGTAAGGAGTATAGGTTTTTGTCAATATAAAATCTGACAAACCATTTACAGAGAATACGATAGAATTTTCTTCAATCGTGTAGTCAATTTTATTTGTGCCATTACTTAAATCAAAATTTTGATTTTTAAACTCTTCTGGCAAGGTAAGTCGAATTTTTAATTGTCCTTCAAAAGGCACTTCAACTCCGTTTTTTAAAAATTTTACATGATAAGTTTTTATAAACTTATCTTTTTGCCAAAACCATATCGTTCTGTTTACTTCTTGAAAAGATTCGACAATTATTTCATAAGTAGGATCAAATCCTTCTTCACTCTCAACAAAAACTATTTGATTATTTTTATCTGCCACTTCCGCATGAGTTCTCAAAATTGTAAGAGTTGCCGTTTTTCTTTCAATTTCGCCAAAACTATCGCTAAAAATTGCAGTTATGGTATAAATTCCGGGATCAGATTGTCCATTATTTTCATAGCGAACGCTTACACCATCAGGCAAATCACCAACAATTTTGATATCCTTAGGTTGTCCATCGCACTTAATGGAAAGATCATTAAATTGAATTTTTGTTAAGTCATAAACCGGTTTGGAAACGATATACTTCCTTGTGTTATTTTCTAAGTCATAGTTTTTGGCTTTCTCTTCGCCACTTTTGAAACTTGCCTCAAAATCATATTCGCCTACATTTTTAAATTCACCGTTTGCAGGGCTTGTCATCTTGACATCAAGAATGAAATCACCATCTTCTCCAAGTCCCTTTGCGGTTGCTATTGGGAAAAGAAATTTTTCACCAGTGTAGGTATATTCTTTTTCTTCCCATTGAACATTAATTTTAGCTTTCTCAACTATAAATGTAATTGTTAGGGTGTCATTAGAACCATCACTCCAATTGTGCCGTGGCCTTACCGTCAATTGGTATTTACCAACCTCAAAAGCGGTTATTGTGCAATTTTCACCATCCCACCATGAAGAAGACTCCCCGACAGGAGAATAAATAACATTTGTCTCTACATTATTTGGAAGTTGCCATGTTGTTCCGTTTGGAGAATATGTCTTGGTATCATCTGCAAAAATCGTTTTTTCTGGCGAAAATGGAATAGTCCTTTGTGCAGCAGTCAAATTCAAATGCAAAGCAGGACGTAAACCTCGTTCCATATTTGGTGGATCATTAGTATATGTGCCTTTTGTAGTAAGAGCATATACTGCAGAAACAGACCTTTCGGTTCCGGAACGCAAGTAACAGCCGTTTTTGCTGATTGTTTCGGTAGCACTTCTTAAGCTGTCGTCAGTGTTCCACATGCCTGGTGCTTCTTTAGTGTATGGATCACTAACAGGGAGATATCTATATCCTGTCTCAGTAATTGATGGAAGCCATAAATAGTCATTTTTCCATGCATCATAGTAGGCTTGTTCGTATTCACGTAAAGCATCTTTGCCGTCTAATCCAAAATTCAAATAATCTTTCGACCATTCTCCTCCGGCTTGAGGAGTACCGTAAGCATCATTTGGGAAATATAAATCTTTTCCTGCAACAAATCCATGACTGACTACAGAATTAAATTCTGTTTCTTGATATGCCACATCAACAGGTTTTACAATGTAGCGTGTTAAAGAATCTGAAGCATCATCCATAGTGAAACGGGCATAGATACTCTCTTCACTTTGTTCATGGTGTTCAAGAAAAACCAAATTTTCACGAATATTTTTGGAACTATAATATCCACCCGCGTTTAAAGCATCCACACGGATTTTGCTTGTGGAATACATTGTACAAGGATAGATTTGGTCTTCGTTATTCTCGTACCAACCATTTGAGTACATTGATTTTTGCTTTCTAATATCATTACTTTCCCAATTTGAGGATTGCCAAAGGTCAAGAATTACATCTCCATTTCTTGCCGTTGTGAGATAAACGGCATCCCACTTGATTCCGCCAAACGTTAGGGCAATGTTATTGCCCTCATTTAGATCGCGGAAATCAGCAGAAGTTTTTGTGGATTGTGCGGATTTCGCAACGCTTGAAAATTTCTCTTCGCCTGTTAGATATGTATACAACTTTTTGAGTTCGTCATCTTTGAAGCGTAAATTTTCTTCATCATAAATTTCGCCAATTGTAACCCAATCGGTTTCACTTCGTGCCGCATACGTTGTTAATGAAATAGGAGAACCTATTAAAAAAATTAATATAAGCGCGATGGAAAGGAATAATACCCCTCCCCCGTTCCTTTTTTGTTGTCTTTTATCATATTTCATCTTGCCTCCAACTTCCTTTAAATAAATTGAATTATTTCATTGACATATGGTCTTAAAAAAACAAACTTATACGATGTTTTACTAAATAATTCTACACAATTTTTTTAAAAAACAAACAATATTAGATAATTTCAAAAAACAACATCATATAACACTGTCTTTGTCCGTATTTTAGGGCATTATCATCATGAATGAATCGCAAAAAAAGCCGTTTTCATTAGGAGACGACTTTTTATTTTGAATATTGTTCAAATTTTTTTTGCTTTTGGCTTTATTATAAAAAACTCTATCTTTTTTTGAAAACTATGCTATAGTTTTGAAGGGAAATTTCTTTTCCGAGGTTTACTTTTGCTTATAACACTTATTCTTGCACTTATTACCTGCTTTTTTTTGATTCTTTCTATTTTATTTTTCCCAAAGATAAAAATAGGAAAAATAACTTTGGAAACGTATTGGATAATCGGTATTCTCGGTGCTATTTTGATGTTTTTAACAAATTCCATTCCATGGGAAGATTTTCAATCTTGTCTTTTTCAAAATAGTTCGATGAATCCGATAAAAATTCTGATTTTGTTTTTTTCCATGACACTGCTTTCCATCTTTTTGGATGAAGTCGGTTTTTTTCATTTTTTAGCAGTGAAAGCAACAAAAATTGCCAGTAAAAATCAAAAATTCTTGTTTGTTATTCTTTACTTATTGGCATCTTTTCTTACGATATTTACCTCTAACGATATTGTTATATTAACGTTAACACCATTTATTTGCTATTTTTGCAAAGATGAAGATATTAATCCCCTTCCTTATTTAGTAGCAGAATTTGCCGCGGCAAACACTTGGAGTATGATGCTTCTTATCGGAAATCCGACAAATATTTATTTAGCTTCCTCATTTCATATCGATTTTCTTTCTTACCTCAAGATTATGTTTTTACCTACGATTGGTGCCGGTATCGTTGAGTTTTTCCTTATTTTTCTCTTGTTCTATAAAAAATTGAATGTACCGATGCATATACAATTAGAAGAAAGAAAAATCGAGAATATTCCTGGACTTATTTTAGGATTAATTCATTTAAGCGTTTGTCTTTTTTTAATGATACTTTCTTCCTATTTGAATTTTGAAATGTGGATTATCTCTTTAAGTTGTGCTATAAGTTTATTTCTTACCAATGCTTTTATTAATTTACTGCAAAAAAGAGGACAACAAAATTTATTTCATACGTTAAAAAGAGCACCTTATGCATTGATTCCTTTTATTTTATCCATGTTCGTTTTGGTGGAAAGTTTGAACATTCAAGGCTATTCTCAACAACTTTCCCTTTTTCTCGGTAGCAATAATCCCATTTTTTCTTATGGAATAAGTTCCTTTCTTTTTGCCAATATTATGAACAATATTCCCATGAGTGTATTTTTTGCCACTCTTCCTATGTATTCATCGGGTCTTAATACCCTTCAGGCGGTTTATGCTACAATCATCGGATCGAATATCGGAGCTTTTTTAACACCAATCGGTGCTTTGGCCGGTATATTATTCACGGAATTATTAGAGAAACAAAATGTAAAATATGGATTTAAATCGTTTATTTTCTATGGTGTTCTTATTGCTATACCTACTTTGCTTTTTGGTTTAGGTATTTTGTATTTCGTTTTTACTTTCTTTTAATGAAAAAAGATGATTTCTTTTCATCATTATCGCAAATGGGAAATAAGAAAATTGAGTATTTCCGGGATACTTCATTATCTTTTTTTGTTTTTATGAAAAATATTGATTTCATGAAGAGATTGAGAACTTGTTTTTTTCTTTTTTTGTTCGTGCTAAAATAAATTTAATCTTTTAAGGAAAGGAGTAATATGATGTTGAAAATCAAAAAAATCGGTCATAAACCTATTTCTCCTTTTGCCATTCTTTTATTAAGTTTTCTAGGATTAATCGCCTTTGGAACTGTTTTATTACTTTTACCGATTTCTTTAAAAGACGGAAATACGATTTCTTTTGTCGATTCTTTATTTATATCTACTTCCGCGGTTTGTGTTACCGGACTTGTTTCTACTTCAATTCCGATTTCCGACTTATTCAGTCCTTTTGGGCATGTGGTTCTTATGTTCCTTATGGAAGTCGGAGGCTTAGGATTTGTAACTATTTTTATGTTCTTTTTTTCCATGCTTGGAAAGAAAATAGGAATTTCCACCAGTGTTTTGTTAAAAGAAGCATTGAATCAAAATTCTTATGCCGACATGCTTCCATTAGTAAAAAAAATTGTCCTTACTTCTTTTAGTATTCAACTTTTCGGAGCCGTTTTAAATTTCATCGCATTTTTACAATTGGGTTTTGATCCATCCTATGCGCTTCCCTTAAGCCTTTTTCATGCTTGCAGTTCCTTCAATAATGCCGGATTTGATATTTTCGGAGCATCCTCTTTGTCTTTATACAAAAGTAATTTTTTACTGATGTTTTCAACTTCATTATTGATTATTTTCGGAGGTATCGGTTTTGTTTGTATTTTTGATATTCTTCAGAAAAGAAGTCTTAAAAAATTAAGTTTACACACAAAAATCGTTTTAAAGACTACATTTTTCATCTTGGTTTTCGGTTCCATTTTTACCAAATTAACCAGTTGGGATACTCTTTCTTGGTCTGACGCAATATTGACCACTATTTTTGCTCGTACGGCAGGATTTTACACGGTAGATATGCCTTTATTAAGAAATGCGACAATAATTATTCTGATGTTTATTATGTTTATCGGCGGATCTCCTTCTTCTTGTGCCGGTGGTATCAAAACAACTTCTTTATATACCATGATCAAAGCTATAAGCAGTTTCGCTCTCGGAAATAAAAGAACACATGCCTATCATCGTGAAATATCCAATAGTTCTATTTTCAAAGCCTTTGTTTTGACTGTAGTAGCTTTGGCATTTGTGCTCATCATGACGACAATTATATGTGTTTTGGAGCCCGAATTTACCATGTTGGAAATTTTATTTGAATCTGTTTCTGCTTTTGCTACGGTTGGAACCAGTTTAGGTATTACCCCACATTTGCAATGGGGATCAAAACTCTTATTATGCGTTTTGATGTATTTCGGTCGTCTCGGACCGATTACTTTCATTTCTCTTTTAAACCGCAGAGCCTTCTCTACAAGTGATGACCCTGTGCGTTATGTAGAAGAAAAAATTATTATTGGATAGGAGGTTTTTCTATGAAAAAAAGTTTTGCAGTCATTGGTTTGGGAAGTTTCGGATTAGCGTTATTAAAGGAACTTTCAAAATACACCGACAATATTATTGCCTTGGATCAAGTGGAAGAACAAGTGGAAAAAGCTACGGAATATATTAATCAATGCTTTATTCTGGAAGCTACAAACGAAGCCGCTTTAAAAAGTATCGGAATGCAAAATATCGATCATGCCATCATTTGTTTCGGTACCGATTTAAAGGCTACGATCTTGACTTTGGTCAGTTTGAAAAATTTAGGTGTAAAACGTATTACTGTGCGATGCGATAATGATCAATATTTGCCCATTTTGGAAAAACTCGGTGCAACCGATATCTTTTCTCCTCAAAAATTGGCGGGTATTCGCTTGGGCAATCGTATTGTAAATGATAATTTCGCGGATTATTTTAATTTGACAAATGATTTTTCCATCGTGGAAGTAACTACTCCGGAAAATATGAAAGAAATTTCCATTCTCGATTTGAATTCTCGCAATCGCTTCGGAGTAAATATCATTCTGATTCGCCGAAAAAATCTCACGATTGCCCCGAGAGCAACCGATTTAATCAAAGCCGGAGATCGAATTTTTGTTTTTGGAAATCAATCTCAGATTTTGAAATTTTCTGATTCTTTGTCGGAAAATTAGAATTTATTTGACAAGATTCTTATATATTGATAACATAAGTAAGAACTCCATGGGGGAGTAGTCAACAGTTTCACTGTGATAAGTCAACATGCTGATCAATAGATCTGGCTTACCTTAATTGACAAGACTCATGTGTAGCTAATTTGCTATGCATGAAAAGACTTCAGGCATAGCGCCTGATTTTTTTTAGGAGGAAAACATGGATATTGCTCAAATGATATTTTTGGGACTTGGTTTATCCATGGATGCTGCAAGCGTATCCATGAGTGATGGTATGATGGAAAAAACAATGTCCAAGAAGAAAATGTTTTTTATTGCTTTTCTTTTTGGATTTTTTCAGGGATTTATGCCTATGCTCGGTTATTTTGCAGGATCGTTTTTTTCTTCGGCATTATTCTATTATATTCCTTGGATTGCCTTTTTTCTTTTAATCTTTCTCGGTGGAAAAATGATATATGAATCCGTCATGAAAAAAAATAATGAAGAAATAAAAACTACTTTTTCTTCTTTATTTTTACAAGCTATTGCTACCTCAATTGATGCACTAACTACGGGAATTATTTATGTGGGAAAAGAAATATATGAAGCAATTCTCGCCTTCTCTATTGTCGCGGGAATAACTTTTCTTATTTCTTTTGTTGCTATTCTTATCGGGAAAAAATTTGGAGAAGTATTTAAAAATAAAGCCACTCTTTTCGGAGGAATAATTTTAATAGGAATCGGAATAAAAATTTTAGTTGAGTCCTTTCTTGCTTAATTCTTGTTTTTTTAAAAAGAACTCTTTAAGATAATATTGATTGAGGTAAACGATGAATTTTTTTTGGCTCATCCTTTTGTTTCTTGCAATTTTTTTTATTTTATTTTCTTTTTTATTCGCAAGAATTACTTATAAAAGAATATTCCGTTATCATTATCATTTTAAAGGAGAAAAAAAGAGCCTTTATCAAAAAAAACCGTATAGTTTTGAAACAAAGAAGGGAACATTAAAAGGATTTCTTTATTCGAAAGGAGAATCCTCATACCTTCTTGTTTTGGTTCACGGGCTTTTGGCAGAACATCAAGAATATTTGGCTTTCATCGATGCTCTTGTCGAAGCCGGTTTTGATGTCTTTGCCTATGATTGTCTTGGATGCGGAGAATCTTCCGGGAAAGGAATTCTTTCTTTGAATCAATCGAAAAAAGATCTTATTACGGTTCTTAAAGAAATCCAACATTGGTCACAATATAAAAAAATAAGTCTTATCGGGCATTCCCTTGGAGGATATGCTGTCGTCGCTTTACCGCAGGAATATAAAATACGTATTGATAAAATTATTTCCATCGCCGGTTTTGAAAAAAGACAAAATATCATAAGAAAAACCTCTATGGGGAATGTACCATCTGTCTTTAAGTTTTTTCTTTTTCCTTTTCTCCTTCTTTTTGAAAGAATGCATGGAAAATTTTTAAAAAATGAAATTAAAAATGAAATACAGAAAACTCCGAATATTTCCTATATGATTTGGCATTCCAAAGATGATAAAACCGTTCCGCTTTCTTCTTCGATACTCTTTTCTTTAAAAGAAGAAAACTTTCCGAATGTTACCAAACATCTTTTTGAAAATCGGGAACATAATTATTTTCTATTAACCGAGGCATGTAAAAAATATCGGAAAGAAAAATTTGCTCTTTATCGAAAAATGAAAAAAGAAAAAAAGATAAAAACGTATGAAGATTTTGAAAAGAAATATGTGGATCTTTCTTGCTTTAATGAAATCGATCCGAGTACTTTTCGTATGCTGAAGGATTTTTTATATGAATAAAGAATGGGAAAATATAATCACTGAAATCAACAATTATGTTCCTTTTCTTGCACAAGAACAAAAGGATAAAGATCTATTTCTATCTTTACTTGATCAAGAAAAAGAAAAGCTTTTTTTAAGAGAAAGTCTTCCCTATCATTTTTCCGCGTCTGCTTTTATTTTAAATGAGAAGAAAGATAAAGTTTTATTTTGCTATCATTTAATTTATCAATCCTGGTCCTGGCTTGGAGGACATGCCGATGGAAATTTCAATCTTTTTGAAGTGGCAAAAAAAGAAGTACAAGAAGAATGCGGATTGAAAAATTTTCGATTATTATCTCCTTCCTTTTCTTCTTTAGAATGCTTAAGTGTTAAAAATCATTATAAAAGAAATGTTTTTGTTCCGGATCATTTTCATTTAAATGTCAGTTATGTTTTTCTTGCTTCGGAAAAAGAAAAAATTTATCCGAGAAAAGAAGAAAATTCCGCGGTAAAATGGATTAAAATCCAAGATTTAAAAAAAGTAGTAACAGAAGAAAAAATGTTACCGATCTATGAAAAATTGCTCAGAAAAAGTCTATGAATTCAAAATTATTTTACGCATTAATTTCGTGGTTTCAACAGAATAAAAGAGATTTACCTTGGAGAAAGGATGTCGATACTTATGCCATTCATGTCAGTGAAATCATGTTACAGCAAACAAAAGTAGAAACAGTAATTCCCTACTATATAACATTTTTGAACACGTTAAAAAACTATGAGGATTTAGCACAGGTTGAGGATCGTATTTTCATGAAGTTATGGGAAGGACTTGGCTACTATTCGCGAGCACGGAATTTAAAAAAAGCGGCACAAATTATTGTTGAAAATTATCATGGAGTTTTTCCTAAAGACTATAAAAAAGCCATTTCTTTACCCGGAATCGGAGAATATACCGCAGGAGCGATTTTGTCTCGAGCTTATCATCTGCCGTATGCTGCCGTCGATGGAAATGTTTTAAGAGTTTTATCGAGAATCGAAGGTTCTTTTAAAGATATCAAAGCAGAAAAAACAAAAAAAGAATATAAAGCTTTGTTGGAAAAAGAAATTCAACATTTTTCACCCGGGACATTTAATGAAGCTTTCATGGATTTAGGAGCGACAATTTGTCTTCCAAAACAACAACCAAAGTGTGAAATATGCCCTATTTCTTCTTTTTGCAAGGCATTTCAAGAAGGAAAGCAAAATCAATATCCGGTTAAGATAGCGAAAAATGAAAAAATAATAGAAGAAAAAACATGTGTTTTTCTATCATGGAATAATCGATTTTTTCTGAGTCCAAAAGAGCAAGGATTATTGAAAGGACTATATGCTCCTATTCTTATCGATTCTTTTAAACGTGAAGATGAATTAGAAGAAATTTTGAAAAAACAAGGAATAAAAATACGATATTTCCAAGAATTGCCATTAAAAAAACATATATTTTCACATCGTATATGGTTGATGAAAGGTTATATTGTCCCTATTTTGTTCAATAATAATATGAAAAAAGAACAGTTTTTTTTCTTGGATGATTTAAAAGAAAAAATACCTGTTCCTACTTGTTTTAAAAAATTCTTTCCCTATTTTTGACAAATCTTTTCACAATATTTTTTTATTGCATCAAAAGATTCTTTAGATAAATCATGTTCAATACGGCAAGCATCTTCTTTAGCAATTTCTTCCGGAACACCAAGACGAATCAATAAAGCAGATAAAAGTTTATGACGCTCATATATTTTGACGGCTATCTTTTTTCCTTTTTCCGTCAAAAGAATATTGGAATCCTCAGTGATTTTGATATAACCATTTTCATGTAATTTTTTCATGGCAATCGAAACACTCGGTTTAGAAAATTTCATGGAATGTGCTATATCAATCGCATGAACATTTCCCTTTTCTTCTTCAATCATCAAAATTCTTTCTAAATAATTTTCTGCCGATTCTTGTATTTTCATGTTATCACCTTGATATTTTCATTATAATAAAATTTAACAAGAAATGATAGCCTATAAAATATATTTTCTTATGAAATCCTAATTTAAGAAAAAATAATGCCATCACGAAAGAAAAATAGATTCCCGTTTCTTTTTGAATTCTAAGGTTTTTTCGACACGATTTTTCAAAATATCGGATTTTCATTAAAAATTGGGCATTTGTATTGGGACAAAAAACGGTTATACATACATTATTAAAGGAGGAAATAATATGTATTATTCTGGAAATAGTCCCTTATTTTTTGTTCCCTCTTATCCGACGGAAAAAGAAATGAGAGCCGACAATGAGCCCAAATACGAAATGGCTCAAAAAGAATTATATCAAGCGGATGAAGCTTTAGAAAAAGGAAACATCTTTAAAGATGAATATAAAGGATATAAAAATTATATCCCGGCAAAATTAAAAGCAAAAAAAGAACAGCAAATGCTTCTGATGAATATTCAGGCATATTCCGGTGCTGCTCATGATTTGGAATTATATTTGGATATTTATCCGACCGATAAAAAAATTCTGGATCTTTTTGTCTTTTATTCAAAAAAAGCAAAGGAATTGCTTGATGAGTACAATAAAAAATATGAAACATTAAGTCCAAGTACTGCAATAGATAAAAACGGTACTTTTTCTTATGTTCTCACACCGAGTGTGTGGTTAAAAATGTAGGAGGTTATTATGTATACTTATCAAAAAAGAACTCAATATCCAATTGATATTAAAAGAAAAGATGTGCGTATGGCCAAATACATTTTAACGCAATATGGTGGTCCTTATGGAGAACTTGGCGCAGCACTAAGATATTTGAATCAACGTTTCACAATGCCAGACGAAAGAGGAAGAACACTTTTAACTTCCATCGGAACCGAAGAATATGGTCATGTGGAAATGATTTGTACCATGGTATATCAATTAACACGTGGTGCCACGATAAAAGAAATTGAAGAAGGCGGTATGGGTGGAAATTTCGCTACACATGGATTAGAAATGTTCATGACCGATTCCAACGGACAAGATTTTTCCGTCACAGGAATCGGTGCAACCGGTGATTTTATCGCAGATTTAAGTGAAGATATGGCTGCAGAAGAAAAAGCGCGAGCAACCTATGAGCATCTTATTGATTTAGCCACTGATGAAGATGTCATACAGCCCTTGCTTTTCTTAAGACAACGGGAAATTGTCCATTTCAATCGCTTTAAGCAAATGTTGGAAGTTTACAAAAAAGAATTTAATCGTTAAAGAAAAAGTAGTTAATCGTTATTCATCGATTAACTACTTTTTTCATATTTTTTCTTTCGGGGATTTCGCGTTGCTCGTATTCGCCAAAACCAAAAAATCACCAAAATTTGAAATGCCGCGGGAATAATAAATAATAGCCAGGAATTCGGAATGGAAATAAATGTATTCAATGTAAGAAATACAGAAGTAAATAATGTCCAAGTCAAAACCGACACACAAAGAAAGGTTGCCCAAAAAACTTTCCAAACCATGGAAAAGACCAACAAAACGATAAAGCAAACGGGTATTGCGTAAATAAAAACTAAAAAAGAGGGAACCGTATTCGGTATAATTAATTCAATCAATACAAAAGTTATAGTTGCAATTAACCATACTAATCCGGAGGACATTAACGCAATAATCCATTTATTCAATAATGTTCTTTTTTTCTTCTCTTTTGTCAAAGATTGCAATTCTTTTTTCGCGCTTAAATCCGTAGAAACAAGATCGGACAAACTCACATTAAATAATTCGGAAAGTTGCACCAAAACAATAACATCCGGGATAGCTTCTCCTCTTTCCCATTTGGAAATAGCTTTATCACTATAAGAAAGTTTTTCCGCCAGTTCCAATTGTGTCATTCCGTTCTGGCGTCGTAATAGTGCTATATTTTTTGCAAGTGTTTGAGTTATTTTATCTGCAGTTTCCATAAATTTATTTTAAAAAACGCAAAAGAAAATGTCAACGTTTTTTATGTTTCTACTACTGGTAGAGTCTCAAAAAGAAAATTCTACCACGCAAAAACGGAATGTAGAGTGTGCGAAGATAGATTAGAGTATAAAAAAAGAAAATTATGATACATTTTTTATAGATAACAAGCAAACTGCTTGATTAAAGGAGGAAATGTTTATGATTTATGCAGGAACAAAAGCCAATTCCATCTCATTATATCAATGGTTTATCGAAAGAGGATTTCAAGGAAACAAACAAGCATTTGATAATGAACTGTTTGATAAAAACATTTTTTCTTATCAACGACTTTATGTAGGAGAATCCGAAGGTCAAATCACCGGATTCATTCAATACGGAAAAAATGCAAGAAATGAAGGAATCATTCGTTTCTTTCATACAACAAAAGAAGAAGAAGGAAAAGAAATGCTTTTTCGGGCTTTAACTTATTTTTATATGTTTCACATTGAAAAAATTATTATTTTGGATGAAAAATTGGGTATCTCAAATACAATGGATGCCGGAATGAAACCAAATAAATTATTGAAATCTTTATTCTCGGATTTCTGTATTCATAGTTTTGATGAAGAGGAAGCAAATTCTTATAAATTATTTCATGCAAAATAAATTATTGAAATCTCTATTCTCGGATTTTAGTATTTATAGTCTTGATAAAGAAGAAGCTCTTCTTATAAATTATTCATGCTGAACAAAATCAATTTAGCAACCGATAAGAACTTGGACTAGGGTCCAAGTTTTTAATTTATTAAGATATAAATGTATGGAAAAGAAAAGAACTTTTTAATGTAATTCAGATTTAAAAGTAAATCGATATTTTGTAAAATCAAGTTACAGAATATGATGAAAAGAAATCTCTTCTCTTGGTAAAGAAATATTTTATGATGAAGTAAGAAAACTTTATAATTGTTCATATCTTAGATAAATTCTTTTAAATTATTCTTTATTATGGATTTTAATTTTAAAGCTTACAAAAAGATATAACACAAAAGAAGATTGGTATGCTTCTCTATGTTCAAACGAATTCACCGATTATACTTATTTAAAATTTCTTGATTGTGATCATGAAGAAAAAATCGCAAATAAAAAACGATTTTTTCGATGAAAATCAAAAAACCGTTTTATAAATTAATCCTTTAATGCATTCATCGCACGACTTTGTTTTGATAATGTGTTGAATTTAAAATCCCGGATACCTGCCTCATTTAAGATTCGTTGACAAATTTCTTCGGCACGATCCATGGAGGAAGCTTCCACTTCGATTTCATAATCTATATTTTCACCATAAATATTTTTATCAAGACTCAATAAGCCGTCTTCAATATTCATTTCAATACGCTCCGTAGATAAAGTTGCCAAAATTTCCAATTGATCCGGGTTAAAGCCCAACATTTCTAAGAAGAGTTTTATATCTCCGGAAGGAAAAGAATTTGATTTTTCAAAATGCTCATATTCTCTCCAGGAAATTGTTTGATTTTTTTCTAATAAACCTTCACTCAAAGGAGTTTTCAGTGTTAAAACAAAATCATCTTTTTCACGAATTCTTAAAGCGATATCATTCTGTTTTAAAATTCTTTCTTTACTATCAATATAATAATTTGTTTGTTTCACTTTTCGATATTTGTCAAGTCCTAAATAATTTACTAATAATTCATATTGCTCTTCACTAAGAAGAACTTTCGCTTCGATTTCAATATTTGAGTTCATAAATACAAAATCACCTCTTCTATTTTATTAAAGATATGATACAATAAATGTAATAGAAATTCCATAAAAGGAGTTTGAAACATGAAATATTTTATTTGTACTCGAGATGATGTTAATTCCAGAGCTATTCGCGATGAAATCGATAAAGCTCTTAAAAAAAATGGTAATGTTTTGGATGAAATTTGCCCGGATACGGTAATTTCTGTAGGTGGAGATGGAACCTATTTAAGAGCCGTCCATAAATATTTGGATCGCTTGGAAAATGTTGATTTCATCGGTATTCATACTGGAAAACTCGGATTTTTTTGCGAATTTACTCGAAATGAAATTGATGATTTGATTGAAGCACTTCTTTATAAAAGACGCGTAATTGTAAAACATCATTTACTGGATATAAAATACAAAAACAATCATTACTACGGAATCAATGAAGTTCGAGTGGAAAACCCATACAATACTATGATTTGTAATGTATATATTCAAAATCAATTGTTAGAAAATTTCCGCGGCAATGGTTTAAATTTCTCTTCAACTACCGGTGCATCGGCTTATAATCGATCTTTAGGTGGTCCATTAATTGATCCGAGAATTGAAACAATTACCATGGGTGAGGTTGCTTCCATCAATCACAATGCATATCGCTCTTTAAATTCCTTTTTAGTTTTGGGGGAGGGTTATGAAATCCGTTTACAAGGAAACTTTAAGCGGTGTTTAATCGGATATGATCATGAATTTGTCACGATTGACAGTTCTTCCATTGAAGATGAAATTACGGTAAATCTATCTCATCGATCAATGCGATCCTTGCATTATAAAGATGTCAATTATTTTTATCGTTTAAGAAAGGCATTTGTTGCAGATTAAGAAAAGTATGGAAAGAAAAATATTTTTTGTTGTAGATATCACCACTTGGATTATAGGTGCTGTTGCTATTGCATTCCTTTTCGGTTTTTTACTTTTTTTCTTTTTCAAAAATAAAAAGAAAAAGAATCAAAATGAAAAAATCGAACGATCTCAGAATGTTCTTCTTGCTCTTGGAGGAGAAGAAAATATACTATCGATTGAAGCAAAAGAATCTCGTCTGAATATTGTTTTAAAAGATTCTTCCCTGCTAAATGAAGAAGCATTAAAAAGTTTAGGTGTTTCTTCTATTGTTCGTATGAGTAAAAAAACCACATTAGTCATCGGAAGAGACGCTTCTCAGGAAATCGCCGATTTTATTCAAAACTATCAAAAAAAATAAATCATTTTTGATAATAAGATTGGGTTGGAAAAACATATGGTCCGTTTTGTGGATAAGAATACATCGGACTATAGGGTTGTGCATATGGATACGGAGTAGGATAAGTTGGTCTTACTTGGATAGAATTAGAATAATAAGGATAGCTAGGAACATAAACCGGTACTTGCTTTGCGGGAGCAAAAAATCCGCCTAAAACCGCTCCACCTAAAAATGGCAACAGAAATTCGCCAAATCTCTCCGAGTCATCTTCTACTTCACGAAAATAGGGTTTAACATAACGCATAAAAAAACCTCCTAAGATAATGTATGGGAGGTTTTATTCTTCTTTTAGGGGGATGCCTAAAGAAATAAAATCTTCTTTTATTTCTTTTATAGGAAGACCCATTATATTTTCTTCATCTCCTTCGATTTTGGCAATTAAAGGAAACTGTTTATCTTGTATTCCATATGCCCCGGCTTTATCCAAAGGAGATTTGGTAGCAACATAATCGAGAATCATTTGCTCGCTTAATGGATTAAAATATACAAAAGAGATCACTTGTCTAGTACGTATAATATTTTTCTTTTTCCAATATATCGTATAGAAAGTAGAAACTTCATGCTTTTGTGAAGAAAGAGTTTGCAACATAGAAATCGCCTCTTTTTCATCTTTTGGCTTCCCTAAAATTTTATGTTGATATAACACCACGGTGTCGGCACTTAAAACAAGATCTTCCGGATGCTGATCACCGATAATTTTTGCCTTTTGATAAGAAATTTCTTGAAGAGAAAAACGCTCTTCATCAATATTTGCCGGAAGAATTTCAAAAGAAGAAAGAATTCGTGATAATAACTCCTTACGGCGAGGAGAAGCAGAAGCCAAAATGATTTTCATTAATTCACCTTATTCATGATAAGAGGAATAACCATGGGAGTTCTTCTTGTATTTTGATATATCTCTTTTCCAATGGTATTTCGAATGGTATTTTTAATATCACCGAAGGTAACTTTATTTTTTAATAAAGCATGTAAATCTTCCTCTAAACGAAGACTTGCCCTATCCAAAATTCTTTGCAATCTGCTATCAATCGTGGAAAATCCTGTTGTAACAATTTTAGGTTTTGCTAATAAGATGTTTTTTCGGGAATCAATCGTTAGCATTACACCTACCACTCCTTCATCCGAAAGAAGTTCACGATCTTTTATTACTGCCGTAGATAATCCGTTTATATCTTTTCCGTCTAAAAATATGTCATCGGTTACCACTTCCCCGCCTCTTGTCACAACATGATTAAATAAATTCAAAACATTGCCATTTTCCAAAACAAAAGTATTTTCTTTTGGTATACCCAATTCCTGAGCAAGTTCGGCATGCATTCGGAGCATACGATATTCACCATGAACAGGCATAAAATACTTTGGATGAATCAACTTCAAAAGTAAGCGCAATTCTTGCTTTGAGGGATGCCCGGAAGCATGAAGATTCGTCAAAATGGAATTGGTCAAAACGTTAGCACCGATTCTGGCCAATTGATTTACAATTCGATTTACAGAAGCCGTATTCCCGGGAATCGGCGAAGAAGAAAATACCACCGTATCTCCGGGCATGATAGATAAAAACGCATGCCCTCCACTGGCAATACGCGAAAGTGCAGCCAAAGGTTCTCCTTGAGAACCGGTACAAATAATGCACAGTTCATTAGATTTGATATTTTTAATGTTTTCCGCAGAAACAATCGTGGAATCGGGAATTTTAATATATCCGTACTCTCGTGCAATATTAATTGTTGATTCCATGGAGCGTCCCAAAATAACTAATTTTCTTTTATAAGTAACGCAAGCTTCCACAATTTGTTGAACTCGGGAAACATTACTTGAAAAAGTAGAGATGATTAATCTTCCCGGAGTTTTTGAAAAAATTTCATTAATCGAAGAGATAACCGTTCTTTCCGAAGGAGTAAAACCTTCTCTTTCCACATTCGTGGAATCCGATAAAAATAAATCCACACCTTCTTCACCCAGACGGGCAATTTTATTTAAAGAAATTTCTTGAACAACCGGTGTCAGATCCACCTTAAAATCTCCTGTCGTTACGATTCTACCTTGAGGAGTATCTACACATATACCATAAGAATCCGGAATAGAATGTGTCACATGAAAAAATTGTACCTTAAAGCAATCTCTAATATTCACTTCGGTCGATTCATCATATTCCACAATAGTTACTTTATCTTTTATATTATTTTCACTGATTTTATGACGAATTAATGCAGCAGCTAATTTTGGAGCATAAATGACAGGCACAAAAACATTTTGCAATAAATAAGGTATTCCTCCGATATGATCTTCATGGCCATGCGTGATAAATAAAGCGCGTATTTTATTTCGCATATTTTTCAAATGCGTATAATCCGGAATAACATAATTTACTCCGTAAATACTTTCTTCCGGAAACATGACTCCGGCATCAATAATAATCAAATCACTTTCGGATTCGATGCAGTACATGTTTTTTCCGACTTCACCAAGTCCTCCCAGCGCATAAATACGAACAGGATAAGTAAATCCTAACGAATTTTCCATAATTCTAGTTCACTCCGTTTCAAAAAAAGTGGTATTATCCGATATCTTTTTTTCTTGCATTTACCATTATAATAACCCAAGAAATAAAAATCAAAACAAAATAGAAAAAATAAAGATATTGTTTTCTTCTTAATTCCATCGATTCATCTTTTTTACAAGATTCGATGACATAAAAATTTCAAACAATCAAAAGATATTTCTTTATTTATAATTATTATTTAAACATGAAATTAAATAAATTCTGAATTCGGACGTATTTCAAACGGATTTTGCTTATTGATTCGGTCATAATAAAGAATCCCGTTTAAATGATCCAGTTCATGTTGAAGAACAATGGCATCATATCCGTATGCCGTTATTTGAACCTCTTTATTCTTTAATACATCAAAGGCTTTCAAAACAATTTTATAATAACGATAAACATAACCTTCTTTATCTTCTTTTACCGATAAACAACCTTCTCCGTTTTTCATTGCACACATTTTCGTTGAATTAGATAAAATTTTAGGATTAACCAAGGCATATTGAATCACTTCATCTTCATTTTTTTTATAATAAATGGCATACATTCTTTTTTTTAATCCAATTTGAGGCGCGGCAAGTCCGACTCCCGAACGAATATGATGCTTTTCGGCATATTTATCATCTTGGGATTTTTCCAAATAATGTAACATAGAAAGCAGAACTTCTTCATCTTTTTTTGAAAGAGGCAGAGGTACTTCGTCACAATATTCACGCAAAATTTTGCTTTTATCATCAAAAATTTTTAACATAGATTTGCCTCATGCTTATTTTAGCAAATCTAAAAAATAATCTCAACAAAAAGGACAAACGGGCCTTTAATAGCCCATTTGTCCACAGCAACCATAAGAGGAACGATTTCCGCAGCAATTATTATTTCCAAAGTTACAACCGATAATCACTAATAAGATAAAGATTACAAGAATAAATGCGAAGACACCGCCCCAGGAAGCTCCTTGGTTTGTCGGTTGGTAATTATATCCATACCCACCTTGAGGATACCCATAGTTTTGATAATACATATTGACCTCCCTCAGTTTAGTGTATGCATGGTTTTTTTAGATGGTGCAAATTTCAAATGTACACTTTTTTGAATATTTGCATAAAGTTAGGATGGGTGATTCTATGCAAGATAGTTTTGAACATTTCAGAGAATTTGTCAAAGATAAACCTTATTTACAAAAAAAAGTGAAAAATAAAGAAACCACTTGGCAAGAGTTATATGAGCATTATGATCTTTATGGAGAAGAAGATACCATTTTTTCGGAACCGAAAGTAGAAGAACCCGAAAAAAAGAATGAATCCAAGGAAAAAGAACAAAAAGATGAGGATTATTTTATTTTTTTAAGAGAAAATCCCATTTGGCATAAAAAATTATCCAGAAATCCGGAAGAA
>CANRDP010000008.1 GCA_947629415.1 uncultured Bacilli bacterium | reverse complement strand
TTTGAAAGAATAGATTATGCTGCGAATTTTGCCGCGGTAAAAGAAAATATATTGGAATTTTCAAAAGGATATGAAACGATTACAGGAGAACGGGGAGTTTCTTTATCGGGAGGACAAAAACAGAGGATAGCATTGGCCAGAGCCGCGATTAAAGATGCACCGATTTTAATTTTAGATGATTCCGTCTCGGCGGTAGATATGGAAACGGAAAAAAAGATTTTGGAAAATATTCAAACGGAAAGAAAATCCAAGACAACTTTGATTATTGCTTCCAGAGTATCCACGGTAGAGAATTTAGATCGAATTTTAGTTTTAAACGATGGTGAAATCGAAGGATTTGATACACATGTTGGGTTGCTGAAAAAATCTCCCTTGTATCGGAAATTGGTTTCGGTACAAAAAATCGAAGATTCTATGGAAGGAAGAAAACAATCATGATTGAGGAACAAGATCAACGAATGATGAAAGACAGGGAAGTTTTTTCTCGTGCGCTTCAATATATTAAACCGCATTGGACAAGATTTTTTCTTGCATTTTTTCTGCTTCTTTTAAATGTTGCTTTGGAAATTATTTTACCGATTCTTATTTCACAAGCAACGGAAGAATTGAAATTAACCGAAATTAATATTGTTGCGATTTTCCTTTTGGCCGGGACTTATTTGATTTTATCCATCATCAATATTTGCTTTTCCTATGTTTTATCAATTCTTTTACAAAAAACGGGGCAACAAATCGTTGTACAATTAAGAGAGGATGTTTTCACGCATATTGAATCTCTTTCCTTAGCACAATTCAATGAAATTCCTGTGGGAAAATTGGTAACAAGAGTAACAAACGATACGGTAGCCGTATCCGATTTATTTTCCAATTTGATTGTAAATTTTTTAAAAAATCTTTTATTGATTCTCGGAACATTTGTGATTATGTTTTTTGTTTCTTGGAAATTAACACTTTTTATGCTTATTTTCGTGGTTCTTGTTACCATTATTTCTCTTGTTTTCCGTTTTGTTTCAAAGAAAATTTTCCGTGAAGAAAGAAAAGAAATTTCGCAAATGAATACTTTCCTTTCGGAAAATCTATCCGGAATGAAAATCACACAAGTATTCAATCAGGAAGAAAGAAAAAAAGAAGAATTTGAAGTACATAATAAAAAATTAAGAAGTGCTGCTTTTAAAATAACTTTGGCTTTTGCCTTCTATCGTCCGGGAATCAGTTTTTTATATATTCTGGCCGTAGCCACCTGTTTTGCCATTGGTATTCCTTATGTAGAACAAGGATATATTACCGCGGGAACTTTTTTGCTTTTTTATATGTATTTGGATCATTTTTTCGGACCGATTCAGAATTTATCCGATTTATTGAATGGTTTTCAAAGAGCTTTATCTGCGTCCGAACGATTATTTACTTTAATGGATATTCCCCCGACAGTTGTGGATGAAAAAGATGCCATTGAAATAAATTCTTTTCAAGGATTGATTGAATTTGACCATGTTTATTTTGCTTATGAAAAAGATAATTGGATTTTAAAAGATGTCAGTTTCAAAATTCAACCGGGAGAAACTGCGGCATTTGTCGGAAAAACCGGGGCGGGAAAGACAACGATACTTTCTTTGCTTGTACGCAATTATGATATTCAGAAAGGTTCCATTCGGATTGACGGAATCGATATCCGAAAAATACGACTTACTTCTTTACGCAAATGTATTGGACAAATGCTTCAGGATGTATTCTTATTCTCCGGAAATATCGAAAGTAATATTCGGTTGCGAAACGAAGATATTACTACGGAACAAATCATGGAAGCCTGTCAATATGTCAATGCGGATCGTTTTATTCAAGGAACACCCGGCGGTTTAAAAGAAGAGGTACGGGAAAACGGAACGAACTTTTCTGCGGGACAACGGCAATTATTATCTTTTGCAAGAACAATTGTACGAAAACCTTCTATTTTGATTTTGGATGAAGCTACGGCGAATATCGATAGCGAAACCGAGCTTTTAATCCAAGAATCTTTACACAAAATGAAATCCATCGGAACCATGCTTATTGTTGCACATCGATTATCCACGATTAAAGATGCCGACAAAATAATTGTAATTGAGGATGGTAAGATCATCGAGCAGGGAAATCATGAAACACTTTTGAAAAATAAGGGATATTATTATCGGATGTGGTCTTATATCGAACAATAAAAAGAGAAGAGGAATCTACGAAAGAAAACGGATTTTTTTTGCTTTCGTTTTTGTTTTTGCTATACTTATTTTGAGGTGATGGATATGGGTTTATTTAAAAAGAAAAAAAAGAAAGTAGAAAAAACCAATTCAATAGAAACAACTGTTGAAAAAAGAAGTATTCAAAAGATGGAAGAAGTATTGCAAAATTTGAAGAACAAAGGGCAATATTTTTCTAAGCCATATGATCTTGAAGAAATTATGGAAATTTTATCTCGACCGATTTCGGTAACCATTTATGCCAATGTAAATGGTAAAAAAGTTTTATTCGGTAAATTAAACGGAGACAATAATGTTTTGAAAAAAACAAAATATTTTTTGGAATCCAAATTTTATTCTTCTCCGGAACAAATTTTTGAAGACACCAAAATTCTGGGATTTTCTTTGAAAGAAAATTGGAAAGATGTCGATATCGTTATTATGCTCGATGATAAAGAGCAACAAGTTTTGTAATTTTCTGAAAGTATTGATAAAAAATTAAGAATCAAACAAATTTCTTCTTTTCTTTCCGAATGGAATAAAAATAGTTTTGTTTCGTTTCTTGTTTTACTATAATAATGTTGATTAGGAAGTAAATATGAAAAAAGAAAAAGTTTTAATTGTTGATGATTCGGAAATGAATCGATCGATATTAGCGGATATGCTTGGAGAGGAATTTGAAATTCTGGAAGCAGAAGACGGGCTCAAAGCAATTAATATTATCAAACAAAACGGATCCGGGATATCGGTTATTTTGTTGGATATTGTTATGCCGAATATGGATGGATTTGATGTTCTTGCTACCATGAATGCGTATCATTGGATAGAAGATATTCCCGTGATTATGATTACCGCGGAAAGTGGTTCTTCTTATGTGGAAAGAGCTTATACTTTAGGTGCGACGGATCTTATCAAAAGACCTTTCGATACCAATGTGGTTCTTCGCAGAGTCAAAAATACCATAATGCTTTATGCCAAGCAAAAAAAATTAGTGGGTATGGTCGCAGATCAGATTTTTGAAAAGCAAAAAAGCAACAACATGATGATTGCGATTTTAAGCCATATTGTCGAATTTCGTAACGGAGAAAGCGGGTTGCATGTTTTACACATTCATACCATTACGGAACTTTTGGCAAAAGCTATCAATACTTATACCGATTATAAATTGACCAATGAAGAAATTAATTTGATTGCAACGGCTTCGGCCTTGCATGATATCGGAAAAATCGCAATTCCGGATAATATTCTGAATAAACCGGGAAGATTAACACCGGAAGAATTTGAAATTATGAAAACACATACGACCGAGGGTTATAAAATCTTGGAGCATTTACCGTTTTCCATGGAAGAACCCCTTTTGAAATATGCTCGGGAAATATGTCGTTATCACCATGAACGATATGACGGAAGAGGATATCCGGATGGATTAAAAGGGGATGAAATTCCGATTTCGGCTCAACTTGTTTCTATCGCGGATGTTTATGATGCTTTGACAAGCGAAAGAGTGTATAAAAAAGCCTTTTCCCATGCACAAGCCGTGCAGATGATAAAAAACGGAGAATGCGGAACTTTTAATCCGGTTCTTTTGGATTGCTTTTTAAAAATTTCGGAGACGATTCGAAAAGAGTTAAGATTATCTTCTTTAAGTTCCGAAACAAAAGAAGAAACGATGAATTATGCGCGAAATTTAATTTCGGATAACGAACTGACCGCATCGGGAAGAACATTGGAATTATTGGACAAAGAAAGAATTAAATATCAATTTTATGCAAAAATGTCGGAAGAAATTCATTTTGAATATACTCCCGAACCTCCGATGGTAACGATTAGCGATTACGGGCAAAATAAATTGCGCATACCGGAATTAATTATCAATCCAAAGGAAAGCAAAGAATTATTGAAAATCATCAAAGAAGACAAATTAAAAGAATTTTCTGCGATTCTTCGAAAAACAACACCGACAGATCCAATTGTGCGGTTTGATTGCGAATTATTGATGGGGAAAAAATGGAAATTATGTCGCGTTATTGCGCAAAGTTTATGGTCTCACGAATCGACACCCCAATTTATTGGAGCAATCGGAAAAGTGCTGGATCTTCATAAGGTCAAAAAATTATTGACATATAGCGATAATTTGAATGAAAAAGGAACAGAAAAATGAATATAGAAGAATGTTATAAAAAAATCGGTGGCGATTATAATGAAGTATTAAATCGATTTCGTGATCCGATGCGCGTAAAACGATTTGCCTTAATGTTTTTAAAAGATGATAGCTATAAGATTTTGGCTGAAGCTATGTCGATGAAAGATTATGATGTGGCATTTCGTGGAGCACATACTTTAAAGGGTGTATGCATGAACTTGGGATTTACTTCTTTTTATAATTCGGTCTATCAACTTACCGAGGCATTACGTGCCAAAAAAATAGAAGAATCCATCTCCCTTTTTGAAATGGTAAGTAAACAATACAATGCAATTATTACGGTGATTCAAGAGTTAGATAATTCCTTGAGTTAAAAAGAAAAATCTTCTTTTTGGCAATTTTTTTATAAAATAGGGAAAAACAATTTTCATTGAAAAATGAAGTGATAAATGCTATCTTAACATAGAAAGGAAAGAAAAAATGAATACATTAAAATTTTTACTCCGTGGACTTTTCTCAAATGAAGTAATTATCAAAGAAGGTAGAAAGCAAAAATGGTGGCTTACCGTTTTGGTGTTGTTGCTTTCCATTCTTATTTCTTTGATTCCTGCATTTGTTTCTATATTAAATACGAATGGAAGTGCGGTCATTACCAATAGTATGACGCAGAATGTCGATTATTCTTTGGAAAGATTCTCTTTTGAATATTTGAATGGAGATGAAGCCAAAATTGTTTTGAAAATCGAAGATGGTAAAATGAAAATGGAAGAGGGAAAAACATTTTCAGACATCGACACTGCAAAAAAAATTACGATAAAAGGCGATGAAGAAATTTCTTATATTGAAATAGGAAGAGAAAATCAAACAACGATGTTGATAAGTTATATTGATTTCTCCGTACAAAAAAATCCGACATATAACAATATTAATGAAAAGATGGTGGATGTACGAAATGCTCTTGCGGTTTCCTATCCGACGGCAGAACCAAAAGACAGTGAAGGTTTTCAGGTTTCCAAAATGTATACAACATTATTATTCACGGAAGATTTTTTCTATTTCCATGTTTATCCAAATGATGCGACGACAAAATTCTTGGTTCAACCGGATGGAACATTAAGTTTAAAAGAAACCGCGTCGGCTTCCGGGATGACAGGAGTTTATTCCGATGTCGAAACAAGAAACAGAAATTTAACGACATTTTTCAATTCTTCAATGCCGAGTCAGACAATGGAAAGATGGAAGACTTTTTTTGATCAAGCCTATCAGCCGACCAAGATGTCCAATCTGATGTTAAATAGCATTATCTATGCTTCATTGAATGTTTTGGTTGTATTGATTATGGCATTGACGGTGGTTATTATGTCCCGATTTAAATCGGCACAATGCGGTAAAGTCGGCTTCGGCGGCGCTTTAAAGTTGATTACTTTTGCTACCTTGTGTCCGTCATTATTGGCAATGCTTTTGGCTTTTATTGTTCCGACAATGCAATCCATCGGATTTTTGATGTTCGTCGGTTTCCGTTGTATCTTCTTATCGACAAGATTGACACGCGGAGAAATGGCCAATGCCCCCGCGGAAAAAGAAAGCCAAAAAAAGAAATAAGAAAAAAGATAGTTCGATTTGATATCGTAACTATCTTATTTTAATGGTCTAATTTTGAGGAACCGTTTTCTTTTTTCGCACTCTTTTTCCGACTGCAAAATAAAGCACATCTTTTAATTGATAGGGATTTAAAACACCTTTGCCATCAAAGACAATAGGTTTTTTCATATAGTTTACAAAATCTTCATTGGTTAATTTTTTAAATTCTTCCGATTCATTTAAAAAGATGGCAACATCACATGTTTTCAAAGCTTCATCCAGCGTATTGGCATAAGCGATATGTTGATCGGATTTCATCTTTTTGCGGAAAGCAGAAGTTGATTTCGGATCAAAAGCAATAATACGACTATCTTCTTTTAATAACTCATCAATAACCTTAAATGCAGGAGATTGTCGAATATCATCGGTATTCCCTTTATAAGATAAACCGAGAATGGCAAATCTTTTATCGGAAAGGTTATCCCCTAAAACTTTTTTGATTTTTAAAATAATTTGCGAAGGTCTACGATCGTTTACACGCATAGCTGCGTCGAGAACGGTTAAAGACACATTATGTTCTTCGGCTAAAGCGGCAAGCACTTTTGTATCCTGAGGTAAAGAAGGGCCACCGAATCCAACTCCGGAATAAAGGTATTTTCCTCCGATTCTCGGATCAAGTCCGATACCATAACTTACTTCTTGAATATCCGCTCCGATTAAATCACACAAATCGGCAATTTCATTAATATAAGAAAGTTTTACTGCCAAATAAGCATTGGAAGCATATTTAATAAGTTCCGCACTTTCCGGAGAAACAACGAGCATCGGACATTCTTTACTGGTAATTCCGGTATAGAGTGCTTCCATTGCAGTACGGGCTTCTTTGGAAGATAAACCGACAACAATTCGTGCCGGTTGCAACATGTCTTTCATCGCAGTACCTTGAGCACAGAAATCCGGATTGGACACCACATTGACCTTATAACGATGATTCAATAAAATATCCAAGTATTCTTTTACCTCGGCATTTGTTCCGACCGGAACGGTGGAACGAATGACAACGGTAACATCATTTTGTATATGTTTGGCACATTCTTTGATGGTAGAATAAAAATTAACTAAGTCACAAACTCCGGGTTCTTTTTCCGGAATTTCATTACAAAAAATAATGATGTCTGCACCATAAATCGCATCACGATATTCCGAAGTAAAACGAATTTTATCTCCATATTTTTGTAAATATTCCGACAATTTATATTCCGAGATAGAAGTTTCACCTTTTCTTAATGCGGCAATTTTTTTCTTGTCTGAGTCCAAAGCAAAAACACTATGACCTTGTGCCGTAAATCCTAAAGCATTAACAAGACCAATAAATCCGATTCCAACAATGGTAATTTTCATAGAAACACATCCTTAAATAATTATCGAATTTATTGTACACAAAAAACACATTTTATGCAAGCAAGGCACAATTTACACGGAGAAGTTTGTTTACGAAGTAAACAAAGAATCAATTATTTTCTTGCAAAAAACTCAAAATATCTTGATAAACTTCGTCATGACCTTTTTCGTTCAGAATTTCATGACGCATATCTTTATATTCTTTTAATTGACTTGTAATACCATATTTTCCGTAGAGGGCTTGTAAATTATGTAGCCCTTTTCCGTATTGAGCTACCGGATCTTCGGAACCGCCTAGGATGAGAATAGGTAAATCTTTTGGAATGCATTCCAATCTTTTTTTGATATAAAGGCGAGTTAAAGAATTATAAAAAGATTTGAAAAAGCCAATTGAAGGAATGAAAGTACATCTTTCATCCGCGGCATATTTGTCGATAATTTCTTCATTTCCACAGATCCAATCGTAAGGAGTACGACGATCTTTTTTTGCAATTTTTTTATTGAAAGAACCGAAGGATAATGTATTTAAAAATTTGGATGGTTTATTTAATTTATGAAATTTCGCATGTACATTGGCAAGAAAAGAAGCAAAATGATAAATGGTTCTGGGGCCGGAAGTGCCGATTAAAACTGCTTTTTTGATATGCAATTCTCTGGAATATTTTTCAAAATAATATTGGCAAATGAACGAGCCCATAGAATGACCGATTAAATATGTCGGTTTTGAAGTAGCACGCAATTGTTGCATAATGGTATGTAAATTCTTTACACATTGTTTAAAAGTATCTTCTTCCCAGACGCCATATCCATCCGGGGCATTTTCTCCATGACCAATTTGATCTAATGCAAAAACATCATAACCGTTTTTTGCTAAAAATTTGGCAAAGTCATCGTATCGCATGGCGTATTCACACATGCCGTGAGAAATAACTACATTTCCTATGGCATCTTTCCGATTACTTTTCCAATAATAACCAACTCTTGTTCTACCTTCCAAAGTATCTAATTTAAATTTTTGTGCTTCCATAATTTCCTCCTTTAATCTCCATAATCCGAGCCACGAGATTTATTTTCAATATATAAGTTTAAACGATCGGCAATATCATAAATTGTTATTAAAATGGCATTTTCTTTTTTTGTAAGAGGTTCTGTATCCACTTCTTCATCCATGCCCGTAAAAATAACGAGACGATTTTTTTTCACTATTTCTTCCATTGTTTTTAAAATTTCTTGGACTTTATCCGGATAATGAAGAATTAAAGATTGAAAATAGGAATAAAAAATCGGTTCAATATAAAATTCACTTTCATCTTCATATTGATATAAAGAAGAAAAAGGATTTTTTTTATCTTCTTTTTGCTTTAAATGCGACCATTCTTTATAACTTTTCATTTTTAACTCCTTTTAAAAAATCCTCTAGTTCTTGTTTATGTTCTGCGGTAACATGAGGCATATTCACTTGAACGTGGTGAAGAGAACCTTCTAGAGATGCTTCTGCCAAACGATAGGCAATTTGTGCATCCGAAATTAAATTTTTATTTGCCGTTTGTATTGCTTCTTTTGCTATTTCCATTAATTGAATGCTTTTTTGATATAAATGCATTGGAATACAGGCTGCTTTATACGAAGCTTCTTCAATCATTTCTTCTTTTTTTAAGTGATAAGCATTCATTAAAGCAGAGAATGCATCGGCATCCGACTGAATCCATTCATGACATGCAATTTGTATTTCTTTTAAACTTTTCAAGTGATTCTGAACTTTATCTTGTATGGATTCATATCCTTTTTTATGAAGGGTAAATTCAAAAACCATAATCAATAAAGAAGCGCTCAATTCATTTACCAAGGCTAAAACGCTTCCACCCCCGGGGACGGAAGATTTTTTGGAAACTTCATCGATGTATTCGGAAATTCTCATATCATATAGTTTCATCGTTTCACCTTAAAATCTATTTTAGCATTTAAAGTTCCGATTACAAAGTTTTTTCTAAAACATAAGAAAAAATGATAGATTTTTGTAAATTCGAGCCAATTTACCCCCGTTTTTATGAAAATTTATTTTCAATTATTGTAGAAAAAAAAGGAGTATGGTATATTATTTTAGCAATCACTTATTTGGAGGTTGAATCTATGAATAAATTACAAAAAGAATTAAAATTTGTACCTTTAATTCTTGCGATTATGGGTATAGTTTCCATCATATTATTTCTTGCTTTTCCAGTAGCTTATATTAATAATGCTTTATATGATGGCGGAATTAACGGATTCAGTTCGGTTTTCGGATTATCCGTGAAAATCGGATCAACTTTAACTTTAAACTTTTCACCGATAAATGGGGTGGGACTTACCATATTGATTTTGGTATTGCTTGCCAGTCTATGTTCCGGATTTATGTCGAAATACGGACGAGGATTTTATATTTTTTCTACGATTTTATTAATCGTTGCTGTGGCTTTTACTTGCAGTTATCATGCTTCTTGGATTCGTTTAAATGTCGGAGGCGGTGCCGGGAAAATTCCTGCGGCGGAATATCAATGCGGTGCCGGACAGGTCTTAGCCGCGGCCTTGATGATTGTGCAAGGAATCGGAAATATTATTGCTTTCCGTTTATTCAAAAAAAATTAACCATCGCAAGATGTTTTTTTTATTCTTTCATTGAAGATAATAAACAGTCAAATTCACGAACCAGTTGATTGAGCATCATGGTCAGTTGCGACCATTTTGAAAATAAAGATTTATGCAAAGCAGGAGAAATTTGTTCGATTTTGAAACTACCTTCTTTAAAATAATCAAAACTCATGGATAATTGAAAGCAAGATCGCTGTAGATACGTATTTTTGATATGCATCAATACCGAAGAAAAAAACCTCCCTCCGCGAATCATGGCAATATAATTTTTTTCTACTTGTGTTAATAAAATTCTCGCTAAATTGAGATGATAAGAAGATTTCAATAAAACATGATCTTTTTTTATATAAGGTGATTCAAAAGCATTTTTAAATTCTTTGGTTAAAAACTGCATCTGTTCTTTCGACGCAGAAATCAACCATGAAATATGAGAAATTTGTTTATTCTGTTCCATTTTGAATCCTGTTTTTTATAAAGGATAAACTTTTTGTATCCAAAGTTTGATTTTCCTTCATGAATAGGGAAACTTCTCTTAAATCGATAAGAGGGCAATCAAAATATTCTCCGATTTCTTTTAACGCGGAATAAAAAGGAAGAAAAAATTTATCCCACATATTTTTTTCTTCTTTCGTTCCGTATTTTTCTACGAAAGGGGATAAAAGAATTATTTTTCCGTCATAATGTAAACGGATTTCCTCTAAAATCAAATAGTAATAATAAGAAAATAATTCACTTTGAATTTGTATGTTTTCCTGATTTTCCACAGAAGAGTCATTTAGTCCCCTTAAAAATTCTTGATTTCCGAGAAAAATATAAATGATTGAGGCATTGGAAATACTTTCCAAAATATGTTTTCCACTTTGAAATTCCAAAGCATCTTGTTCCAGCATGCTATAAAGATAGGAAGCATATCCGTTACGCATGGAAAAAATATCATTTACTTCTTCATTTAAGATTTCGGTCGCGGTAAAATCTCCGATTTGATTTCCCAAATAAACAATTTCTTTTGAAGAGGTATGGCAAGACAAAAGAAAAAACATGGTGAAACATAAAAATATTTTTTTCAGCATTTTTTAACCCCCACATCGGCACCAATAAGATGCAGTTTCTCATAAATACGTTCATAGCCTCTTTTTAATACTTCGGCATGATGAATTTGACTTTCCTCCGGAACGAGTAAACCGGCCAAAAGCAATGCCGCTCCGCAACGTAAATCTTTTGCCATCATTTCTGCCGAATGAAGAGTAAAAATGCCATTAATCAATAAAGTGTCCCGTTCTCTTGTAATCATGGCTCCCATTTTTTTTAATTCTTCCACGTGTGAAAATCTTTCCTGATATATATTTTCCCGGATAACATGGATACGGGGAATAGATAAAAGATATGCCGTCAGTATCGGTTGCAAGTCGGTAGGGAAAAGGGGATAAATACCGGTTTCCATAATCACGGAATGTTGCTCTTTGCTATGGCGAACCACTAAAGTATCTTCTGCAAAATAATGTTGAGCACCGGACATAAATAATGCGCGTTCCAAAGACGCAACATATCTTTTATCTACTCCTTTTAATCGTAAGGAACCTAAAGCTCCGCCTAAGAAAGCAAAGGTTCCCGTCTCCATACGATCAAACATATTGGTAAAAGTTGTTTCATGATATTCTTTCACGGGATGTATATATATTGAATTTTTCTTTTTTTCGATATTTGCTCCGGCTTTATTCAAGTATTGTATGAGAAAATCAATTTCACATTCCGGAGAAACATTATTTAATTGTATTTCTTCTTTACTTTTCATACAAAATAAAATTGCATTTACTGTTGCACCGAACGATATATTTTTCAATGTAATTTCTTTTTTTACTTTTTCTTGTATTCTTTTAAATTGCAAAATATTTTTTTCTTCGGATACAGAAACTCCCATATCTTTAAAAAATTGTAAATGAATATCTATCGGACGATAATCGAAACTACAACCACCGGGATAAGCAATTCGCAATGTCCCGGCTTCTTTTAAAAGCGCACCGATTAAGTAATAAGAAGCGCGAAAATTGCGTACTTCATCCATGATTAAATCCGTTATTTTTATCTGCGTGGGATCAAGAGTTAACGTTCCGTCTTCATCAAAATCAAAAGACACATGAAGGTATTTTAAAATATTTAAAAAATTATGAATATCACTTAAATGTGGAATTCTATGGAATCGGGTTTTTTTCTTTATCGAAAGGCACGCAGCAATAAGACATAATGCGGTGTTTTTCGATCCGGAGATTTCTACTTCTCCTTCTAATTTATTTCCTCCTCGAACTATGCATGTTTCCATCTTTTTCCGCTCCTTTTTAAACGTATGCAAAAAAATTTTTATTTAGAAGTCAAGGAATTATAAAGTTTTGAAAAAAAGAATGAAAGTAAAAAGGGTTTATGCTAATATTTTAGAATAATTGAAGAAGTGGTTTGTGTTTTTTCAAATTTTATCAAAAAAGCATTGAATTTTTCTTCAATAGAAGTAAAAAAGGCATTTTCCTTTTTCTTTCAAAAAAATCTTACATCACGATTTTAAAATTTTCAAAATGCACGAAAAATTGTACGCTCGCAAAATGAAAATGGATAAATATGCTGAAAAGTTAAAAAAAGAAAGCAATAAATACTATGTGAAAATTGAGAACACACATAGCGATACATCTTGTTCTCAAAGAAAGGGAAAGAATAAAGATTTATTCTCAGGTGATTTATGATTACAAAAAGACTCGCACAACAAGTTTTAAATGAATGTCTTTCCACCGGATGTGATTTTGCGGAAATTTTTCTGGAGGAAACAGAAACAGAAAAGCTTTCGGTTGATAATCTTTGTGTGGAAACAGCGTCCAGTATGACATCGTATGGTGCCGGTATTCGTTTGATTCGGGATCTGGAAAGTGTCTATGGATATACCAATGATATTTCGAAAAAAGGATTGATGTCATTGGCATTTTCTTTAAAGCAATCTTTTGACGAAAAAAGAAAAAAAGAATGCGCTCCGATAAAAAAGATGCGTATCAATAATCGTCACGCACCGAAAATTCCTTATGCTTCTTATAGTAAAGAAGAACGGGTTCGCCTTTTGAAAAAAATTGCTTCTGCGATGGAAATCGATGAAAAAATTGTTCGGACATTGGTAAATTTAAATTGCAATATGCAAGAAGTTCAAATTTTTAATTCGGATGGTAAAGAAGTAAATGACTGTCGCATTCGGGGAAGAATTTCCATGATGGCTGTAGCTAAAGATGAAAATGGTATTGAAACAAGTCATGAAGGTCCGGGTGCTCAGAAGGGAATGGAATTTTTCTTAGAAGAAAACGATTTGGTTGCAAAAGCAAAAGAAGTGGCGGAAGTTGCTTTAACAATGTTAAAAGCAAAAGAATGTCCTTCCGGAAAAATGCCGGTAGTGATCGGAAATGGCTTTGGCGGTGTTATTTTCCATGAAGCATGCGGCCATTCTTTGGAAGCATCTTCCGTTTCCAAAAATTTATCGGTATTCAGTGGGAAAAAAGGCACGCAAATTGCTTCCAAACTTGTTTCTGCTGTTGATGACGGAACCATTCCCGGTGGATGGGGAAGTGGAAATGTTGATGATGAAGGAAATCGTTGTCAAAAAAATGTGTTGATTAAAAACGGTGTTTTAACTTCTTATATGGTAGATCCTTTCAACGGAAAAAGAATGAATGAAAAAGAAACAGGTAGCTCCAGAAGAGAATCTTATCGTTATGAACCGACCTCTCGAATGACCAATACGTTTATTCTTCCCGGGAAAAGCACGGTAGAAGAAATGATAAAAGCCACACCCTATGGTTTATATGCGAAATCTTTAGGCGGCGGAAGTGTCAATCCGGCAACCGGTGAATTTAATTTTGCGGTAGATGAAGCCTATATGATAGAAGACGGAAAAATAACATATCCCGTAAAAGGTGCCACCTTAATTGGCTCCGGCAGTGAAATTTTGAAAAAAATTGATATGGTCGGTAATGATTTGAAGAGGGCACAGGGAATGTGTGGTGCCGCGTCGGGAAGTATTCCTGTTGATGTTGGTCAGCCCACAATCCGTGTCAGTGAAATTACCGTCGGAGGAAGAGGAGGAGTACGTCAATGAAATTCGATATTTACTTTGAAGAAGCAGAAAAAATAGGATTGGAAGCTCTGGAACTATATTATGAAAAAGAATCTTCCTTATCCTTTTCTTTATTCCATGAAGAAATTGAATCGTATCGTGTTTCCGATACTTATGCTCTGACTGCCCGAGGAATCTACAAGGGTAAATTCGGATATTGTTCCACAGAAAAAAAAGATCGTTGCACTCCGAAATATGTTGTAGAGCAAATAAAAGAAAACGCAGGAATCAATGAAACAAAAGAAATTGCCGAAATTTATAAAGGAAGCGCACGATATGTAAAGAAAAATGTCTATAACGGCGAATATAAAAAGATTCCGACAGAACATAAAATTGCTTTGGCAAAAGAAATGGAAAGATCATTAAGAAAAGCGGATTCCAGGATACGTGAAGTCGAAATAGAATATTCGGAATCCGAGTCGGAAATCGGATTATTGAATTCCTATGGATTAAAACTGAAGAATAAATCCAATTCGCTTGTTTATTATGTTTGTGCACATGCCACGGATGAAAGTGGAGAAACAAAATCCGGATATAAAATAAGTTTTGAAAATGACTTTGATAAATTTAATCCGAATGAAATTGTTCGTGAAGTCGTGGATAAAACAATTTCTCAACTCGGAGGAAAACCATGTAAATCCGGGAAATATAAGACGATTTTGGATAAAAAAGTCGTTGCAAGTCTTCTTTCCTTCTTTTTATCTTCTGCTTCTGCGGAAGCCATCAGTAAAAAGTCGAGTATGCTCGTGGATAAGTTAAATACCAAAATTGCTTCAAAAAAATTAACAATTGAAGAACGGCCTTTAACCCGCAATATGTTTTTCCGTTCTTTTGATGATGAAGGTGTTGCCACTTCGAACAAAAAAATCGTGGATAAAGGTATTTTGAAAACATATCTTTATGATTTAAAAAATGCTCGAAAATTTAATGTTGAACCGACAGGAAACGGTTATAAAGGCGGAGATGGGAAAGCAGGAATATCCTTCGTCAATATTTATTTGAAACCCGGAAAAAAATCATTAAATGAACTTTTTCAAGTTGTTCAAGATGGAATTTACATTACTTCCGTGGAAGGCTTGCATGCAGGAATGAATGCACAATCGGGTAATTTTTCCTTACAGGCAAAAGGATATCAGATTGAAAACGGAAAGAAAGGAAGACCGATAACACTGATTACCGTCGCGGGAAATTTATTTGATATGATTCAAAATATCAAAGAAGTCGGAAGTGATTCGGAATTATTATCCTCCGGATTTACTTCATCTTCTATGTACATTAAATCCATGGCGATATCCGGGAATTAAAAAAACAAAAAAAACGTATAAAAAAATCCAAGGAATATTCTTGGATTTTTTATTTGTTTTTCAATTCTTCATCGATAATATACAAGGGCCGGTCTTGCGCTTCAATATAGGCTTTCCCAACATATTGAGCGATAATTCCGGTAAAAATAAACAGAATTCCAAAGCAAAAGAGCAATAAGAATATGAGTAGAAAGAAAGCATTAGGAAGATAAAGAAACGGTTCCACTTTCAAACATTCCAAAATATAAAAAACAATAAACGTGATAAGTCCTAAAAAAGAAACGGAAGAAAGAAAAATACCACATTTCAAAGGCCAGGTTAAAGGCTTTAATGAGGAAGAAGTAATGGAATCTCCCGCTAATTTAAACATATTGGAAAAATTATATTTTGTTTCTCCTTTTGGTCTTTTGCGGCGTACAAATTCAATTTCCGTTGTTTTATATCCGACGAAAGGCACCAAAACGCGAAATACACGATTCCTTTCTGGCAAAGCATTGATTTGATCAACTACTTTTCGGGAAATCAAGCGAAAATTATTAACATTTTTCGGGACACGGATTTTTCCAGATAATGTATGGATAACATCGTAATATTTTTTTGCGGTATAACGTTTGAGAAACGTATCTTTTTTTCGATCGACTCTTTTGGCGTTTACCACTTCATAGCCTTCTTCATATTTTTTTAACATTTCCAAAATCAATTCCGGAGGATCTTGTAAATCGGCATCCATTAAAATACATGCATCACCTTTGGAAAGAGCTAATCCTGCAGCGACTGCTGCTTCTTGCCCAAAATTTCTAGAAAAAGAAATTGCATGAATTCGATTATCTTTTTCATAGAGATTTTTTAAAATTTCCCAAGTTCGATCTTTACTTCCATCATTTACCAAAATAAGTTCCGTGTTATAGCGGTCTTTTAATTGATTCATGATTTTCACAATGGTTTCATAAAAAATCGGAGCCATTTCCTCTTCGTTATACATCGGAGCAATTAAAGAAATCAATTTTTTCATTGTTTTTCCTCCTGAACAACTACTTCATCTTCTAGAAGAGAATAAAGTTTTACATCATGATATTTCTCGTGATAAAAAGCATATTTTCTTTGCGTTCCTTCATAAAAGAAACCACTATGAATCAATACTTCTTCATTAAAAGTATCTTCGGCATCGATTTTCACTTGGATTCTACGAACAAGTTTTGTGGAAAACAAATAACCACAAACGAGTTTTATGGCTTCTTCCAAATAAGATTTTTTCAAACCTTTGACAATATAAAAATTTAAAGAACAATTTCGTTCTTCCGGATACCAGAAAGGAACTTGAATCATACCAATAAATTCTTTTGTTTTTGAAGAAGTAATCGCCCATCCGATAGAGATTCCCTGATCATAGCGGGAAACATAATTCATTAAATAAAGGGTAACATCATCCACAGTATTTAAATTATTAAAAGGGTGATAGCAAAATCCTTTGTACTCTTCAAATGTATCATAAGCAAAAATAGCATCGGTAACTTTTAATTTTCTTAAAAGGACTTTTTCGCCCTGTAAAGTCGCAGATTCAAGTTTCTTGACCTTCTTCTTTTTTAAAAAAGGAATTTTAAATTTAATTTTTTTCATAGGAAGATACTCCTTAAAATTAAGTATAACATATTTCTTCTTAAAGAAATAAAAAATCATATTTTTCCAATGAAATTATATTCAAAATTGCGAAATATTATTGATATTGATGAATAAAAAATTTATTATTAATGTATAGGAGGAAATAAAATATGAAATGGTTTAATAAACAATCAAGATTAGTCCAAATTCTTCTTCTTTTAGTTCCATTTGTCAACTGGGTTACTGAAATTGTTGTAAGAGTTACTGCTGTCCTTGAAAAGCCTAAAACCACAAATATCGTAGGTTTAATTCTTGCAATTATTCCAGTTACCGGTACGATTTTAGGTTGGGTAGATTTAGTTTGTGTTTTAGTTGCAAATCATCTTCTTTGGGCAGATTAATTACCGATCATTTTATTTTTATTTTAGGAAAAAGGGGGCTTCCCCTTTTTTTTATGTAAAAATTGATTTTTAAATATTCAAGTGCTATCTTTATTTTATGAAAAGGATTTGGCAATATATAGCGTCATATAAAGGTAAATTAGTCATACAAACCATAATTAAAATTATCGGTACATGTATGGATTTGATTTTACCGTTGATTTTAAATTATATTATCGAACAAGTTATTCCAAAAGAAGATATTCTTACCATTTTACTTTTGGGACTTTTAATGATTTTTTGTGCTTTTATCGGTGTTCTTTTTAATGTATTGGCCAATCGATCCGCGGCATTTATTGCTAAAATTGCATCAAAAAAATTAAGACACGATTTATTTGAAAAAATCGAAGAATTATCTTTCGAGGATTTTTCAAAAATAGGAGCACCGACATTGGCAACGAGAATTTCAACCGATATTTTTAATGTTTACAATGCTATCGGTATGATTCAAAGGTTAGGTATCCGTGCTCCGATTTTATTAATCGGAGGGCTCGCCATGTGTTTTATCTTGGATGTTCCGTTAGCTCTTTTGTTATTGGCTCTTATTCCTCTGATATTGATTTTTTCATATCTAATTACCAAAAACGGTATTCCGAAATATCGTGATATTCAAAAAGCCAATGACTTTATGGTGGCTGTATTGCGAGAAAATTATAATGGAGTAAGAATTATTAAAGCTTTGAATCGTGAAGATAAAGAAATTGTACGTTTTCAAAGTAAAAGTGCGGATATTAAAAATAAAGAAATTCAAACCGGTATCTTAATGTCATCCATAAATCCTTTGATGAATTTATTGCTGAATTTGGGACTTGTAGGTGTATGTCTTTTCGGTGCCTATCGTGTTTTTGATGGAAATATCAATTCTCCGGTTATCGTGGCATTCCTTTCTTATTTCACAATTATTTTAAACGCTACGTTAAGTTTAACCAGAGTATTTGTGAATATTTCAAGAGCAAACGCATCTTTGAAAAGAATTGAAGATATTTTTGCCATTCCGGAAGAAAGAAAAAATTTGGATAACGAAATTCCTTCTCACGGAGAGATTTCGTTTGAACATGTTTCCTTCCATTATGGTGAGGATAAAGATTGTGTTTTTGATTTGAATTTTACTTTAAAACCATCACAAACTTTGGGAATTATCGGACCAACAGGAAGCGGAAAGACAACATTGATCTCACTTTTGCTGGGTTTTTATTCTCCTTCAAAAGGAAGCATCCGATATCAAAATAAAAATATTGCCGATTTGAATCCGAAGATTTATCGAAAGCGTTTTGGAATTGCTATGCAAAACGATTCTTTGTTTTCCGAATCTATCAAAGATAATATTGTTTTCGGAAGAGAATATGATGAAGAAAGATTTAAAATGGCAATAGAGACATCTCAAGCGGATGAATTTATTTCTTTACTAAAAGAAAAAGAAAATACAATATTAGCTCAAAAAGGAAGTAATCTTTCCGGTGGTCAAAAACAACGAATCTTATTGGCCCGTGCTTTATATGGAAATCCGGAGATACTTATTTTTGATGATTCCACCAGCGCTTTGGATTTTCAAACAGATGCCAAATTCCGATTTGCATTAAAGAAGAATTATCCCAAGGCATCCATGATTTTAATTGCTTCTCGTGCTACGGCTTTAAAAGATATGGATCATATTTTAGTGATGAATGACGGATATATTATTGAAGAAGGAAATCATTCTTCCTTATCCGAACAGAAGGGCTTATACCGAGAAATTTTAACTTTACAAGAAGGAGGATATCATGCCGAATTATAATCCTCTTTCCAATTCCGGAAGAAACAAAGCACATGCAAAGCCGAAAAATGCCAAATACGTATTAAAAAATTTGGCAAAATATTTAATGCGCTACAAAATGCGATTAATCTTAGCAGTGTTTCTTTCTTTATCTTCGTCTTTCTTTTCCTTAATCGGTCCCTATTTATCCGGGAAGTGTATCGATGCGATCGTAGGAGAAGGGAATGTAAACTTTCCTGAGGTATATTTTTATATCGTTCTTTTGATTATTTTCTATGTTGTTTCTTCTTTATTATCTTATTTGTTATCTTTGACGATGCTTTCGATTGCACAACATATCGGTGAAGCTATGCGATATGATGTGTTCGAACATTTGAAAAAGTTGCCGGTTTCTTTTTATGATAGTCATCAATCCGGAGATATTATTTCTCTTGTCAGTTATGATATTAATACCATATCCACAAGTCTTTCCACGGATGTTGTGTCTATTGCTTCTGCAGCAGTTAATGTCATTGGATCTTTGATTATGATGCTCTTTATTATGCCTTTATTGACATTGGTATTTGTAATTACGATACCGATTTCTTTTATCATCACAAGAAAGATGTCTCGGAAATCAAAAAAACTTTTCCGTATGCGAAGCGAAGCCTACGGAAGTTATAGTGGATTCAGTGAAGAACGAATCAGTGGATTAAGAAGTATTAAAGCTTATGGAAGAGAAGAACAAATTTTGAATCAATTTGAAGAATATAATGAATTAGCAACTTCACGTGCTTATGAAGCAGAGTATTATAGTTCCAAGACAGGTCCGTTTGTAAATTTTGTCAATAATTTATCTCTTTCGTTTATTGCGGTTTTTGGTGCTCTTTTGTATTTATATAAATGGATGAGTTTAGGCCAAATTTCATCCTTTATATTTTATTCTCGTAAATTTTCCGGGCCGATTAATGAAACATTAAATTTGTTTGCGGAAATTCAAAGTGCCTTAGCTGCCGGAGAAAGAGTTTTCACTTTACTCAATGAAAAAGAAGAAAACTTTAATCAAGAACCAATCTTGAATGTAACAAAAGCAGAGGGGGATGTCGAGTTCGACCATGTACAATTCTCTTATAATTCAAGTCGTACCATCTTACATGATTTATCCTTCCATGCGAAGAAAGGCAGTATGACTGCAATAGTAGGTCCGACAGGCGCGGGAAAAACGACCATTATAAATCTTTTAATGAAATTTTATATTCCCCAGCAGGGAAAAATTCTTTTGGATGGGCAAAACATCAATCAAATTCCATCGGATAAATTAAGAAGATTTTATTCTATGGTTTTACAGGATAGCTTTTTATTTGAAGGAACGATTAAAGAAAATATCGCCTATGGAAATGAAAATGCCACAGAAGAGCAAATCATTCAAGCAGCAAAAATGGCACATGCGGATTCTTTTATCACAAAATTAAAAAATGGATATGAAGAAAGAATCGCGGAAGAAGGAGGAAGTTTATCCAAAGGGCAAAAACAATTGTTAACCATTGCCCGTGCCTTTTTGAGTCAGTCGCAAATGCTTATTTTAGACGAAGCAACATCATCGGTAGATACACGCACAGAAAAAAGAATTCAAGATGCAATGTTAGCATTAATGAAAGATAAAACTTGTTTTGTCATTGCACATCGCTTATCAACCATACGTAATGCCGATTTAATTTTGGTGGTCTATGACGGAGATATTGTAGAACAAGGTACACATGAATCTTTAATGGCCAAAAAAGGCGTTTATTATTCCTTGCATCAATCGCAATATCAATAAGACTCATCGCGCAATTCAAAAAGAATATCCCGTAAGGTTGCAGCACGTTCAAAATCCATATTTCGGGCTGCTTCACGCATTTCTTTTTCGACACGACGAATTTCCATTTCTTTTTCTTTACGAGTTAATTTAACTTTTTTCTTCGGTTTCATTTCCAAAGGATCATCCATCACTTTCAACGGTGGACGTATTTCTTTTACAATGGTTTTTGGAATAATATGATGCTCTTCATTATATTTTTCTTGAATGGTTCTTCTTCGATTTGTTTCCTGAATGGCAGATTGCATGGAATCTGTTATCTTTTGCGCATACATTAAGACACGACCATGAACATTTCTTGCCGCGCGTCCGATGATTTGGATAAGTGAACGCGTCGATCTTAAAAAGCCCTCCTTATCGGCATCCAATATGGCAATTAAAGATACTTCCGGAATATCCAAACCTTCCCGCAAAAGATTAATTCCGACCAGTACATCGTATTTTCCTTTTCGTAATTGATAAATAATGGAAGTTCTTTCCAAAGTCTTCGTTTCATTATGAAGATAAACTACTTTTTTTCCTTGTTCTTTTAAATAAGAAGTTAAGTTTTCTGCGTCACGAATTGTCATCGTAACAATCATAACACGCTCATTATTTGCTACCGTTTTATCAATTTCACCGATTAAATCATAAATTGGATTGGATACTTTTCTTACTTCCACCACAGGATCCAAAAGTCCTGTCGGTCGAATAATTTGTTCTACGACTTCACCGCCGGTTTTATTTAATTCATAATCTCCCGGTGTTGCGGAAGTACAAATAACTTGATGGATTTTTCCTTCGAATTCTTCAAAGTTCAAAGGACGATTATCTAAAGCAGAAGGTAAACGGAAACCATATTCTACCAAGGTTTCTTTTCGGGAACGATCCCCGTTATACATTCCGCGAACTTGAGAAAAAGAAACATGCGATTCATCGACAATCAAAAGATAGTCTTTGGGTAAATAATCAAAAAGACAATAAGGTGTTTCTCCTTCTTTTCGACCATCAATATGTCGTGCATAATTTTCGATTCCGGGGCAAATACCGAATTCTAATAGCGATTCTATATCTCGATTTGTTCGTTGCGATAAGCGTTCTTCCTCTAAATATTTTCCTTGACTATGAAAAAAATATAATCTTTCTTTTAATTCTTCTTTAATCGTTTGCACTGCTTTTTCTATTCGATCCATTGTAGAAGCGTGTTCATGAGCGGGGAAAATAGGATATTCTTTATATTGATGTAAAACTTCACCGGTTAAAGCATCACATTCCAAAATTTCTTCGATCTTATCATCAAAATCCAAAAGAATGCGAAGAATTTTTTCGGTAGTCGATGGCGGAGCAATTTCAATCACATCTCCGTTGGCACGAAATGTTCCCGGAGTTAAATCCATGTTATTACGAAGATATTGCGCATCCACTAATTTTGCAAAAAGTTCCTTTCGATTCAAAGGCATTCCAACATATAAAAAGAAGGCCAAAGAACGATATTCCGCGGGATCCGTTAATCCGTAGATAGAAGCCACGGAAGCTACAATAATGGTATCTCTTCTTTCCAAAACGGAATTAATCGCCGATGCGCGCATAATTTCTATTTCTTCGTTCATTACAGCGTTTTTATCAATGTAGGTGTCCGAAGAAGGAATATATGCTTCCGGTTGATAAAAATCGAAATTGGATACGAAATATTCTACTCGATTCTCCGGAAATAATTCTTTAAATTCACTATAAAGTTGCCCGGCTAAAGTTTTATTGTGTACCAAAACCAACGTAGGACGATTTACCTTTTCAATGACATTGGCCACGGTAAAAGTTTTTCCTGTCCCGGTTGCCCCGAGAAGTACTTGAAATTTTTTTCCTTCGTTTAAGCCTTCCGTTAAAGCTTGAATTGCCTCGGGTTGATCTCCTGTTGGTTTATAAGGAGAAATAAGATGAAATTTATTCTTTTCCATCTTCTTTTTCCTCTATTTTTTTATGATTTTCAAGCCACTCATCCAATTTTGTTTTATCAAACATTTCGCTTAATCCGGTAAATCCGTTACCTTGAATCTTATGTGCCTTAACGATAGAAATAAAAGATTTTGGATCCAGCTTTCGAATCGCGTCTTGCAAAGTAGCGTATTCTCGATAGTCAAAGCAAACAATAATCATTTTTGCATCTTTACCGGAATATCCACCCATAACATCGATTAACGTAGTGCCTCTTTCCATTTCTTCTAAAATGAAGTTGTTGATATCCTCGTATTTTTCCGAGATGATATAAGCAATATAAGAATGTCTTTCTCCCAAAAAAACTTTATCGACAACAAAGGCCGTAATAACGGCACCGATAATTCCGATTAATGCCAAATCCAAGCGTTTTAAAGAAACTAAGCCAAGAACAATAATAATGATATCAATGGCTAAGGAGCTGAGAGACACTTTGATTTTGGCATATTTTTGCAAAATCAAAGCAGGAATGTCGACACCACCGGTAGATCCGCGACCTAAAAATGTGATGGCAACACCGGCACCAGTAAATATTCCACCGAAAATTGCCGCCAAAAGATCATTAATATTGGCTAGCTCGCTTCCTAAAATTGCTGAGGATTGGAGATGTAAAAAATCGTATTGTTTATAAATATAAGAAAAAAGTGCAATTCCACAGGGATAAACAATGGAAGAACATAAAGTTTGTAAAGCAAATTTTTTTCCTAAAACAAGAAAACCGATAACAAATAAGGACCAAGTTAAAACTAAGATTGTTATCGATTCATCCCATTGAAAAAGTGCGTGAAAAATAATTGCAATTCCGGAAGATCCTCCGGAAACAATCTCATTTGGTATGAAAAAAACGGCTGCTCCAAACGCCAGAATCAGACTTCCGATAATTACCAATGAAGTATCTTTTATGTTAGCAAGTAATTTTTCTTTACGCATGATTTTTTTGCACCTCCCATCGCAAACAAGAGGCAATCAAATCATCTAATTTTCCATCCATAATTCCTTGAACATCGGAAGTTTCAAAAGAAGAACGATGATCTTTTACCATGGTATAAGGGCAAAAAACATAGGAACGGATTTGAGAACCCCATTCGATATTTTTTTGTTCTCCTCTTAATTTGTTCATTTCTTTTTGTTTTTCTTGTTCTTTTAACAAAATCAAACGCGATTTTAAAATATTCATGGCAATTTCTCGATTTTGAATTTGACTTCGTTCATTTTGGCAAGACACGACAATACCGGTAGGAAGATGCGTAATCCGAACAGCAGATTCGGTTTTATTCACATTTTGACCTCCGGCACCAGAGGAACGATAGGTATCAATTTTTAAATCTTTTTCTTGTATTTCAATATCCATACTATCGGTAACTTCCGGTGTTACATCTACAGAGGCAAAAGACGTATGTCTTCTTCCCGATGCGTCAAAAGGAGAAATACGAACAAGACGATGAACCCCTTTCTCTCCTTTTAAAAAGCCATAAGCATTTTTTCCTTTAATAATGAAAGAAGCACTTTTAATTCCTGCTTCATCGCCGACTTGATAGTCTAAAGGTTGTACTTTAAAATGATGCATTTCCGCGTAACGGATATACATACGATAAAGCATATCTGCCCAATCTTGAGATTCGGTTCCACCGGCACCGGGATGTAATTCGATAATGGCATTATTATTATCGTATGGGCCGGAAAGAAGAATGATTGTTTCAAACTTTTTTATATCTTTTTCTAATTGAAGAACCTCCGCGGAAATGGATTCCTGTAATTCTTCATCTTTTTCTTCTTTCAAAAGTAAAAAAACATCTTCTGTACTTTGAATACGTTCAAAAAGACGATGATATTCGTCCAGCTTTTCTTTAATTTGATTGGCGATATTAACAATTTTTAAAGCACTTTTTGCGTCATTCCAAAAGCCATCGACATTCATTTTTTCGTCATAATGTGCTTTTTCTTTTTCCAGAGCAGGAATGTCAAAGTGAATCACCTAATTCCTTTAACATAGAAGAAAGCGCAGAGAGACGATTTTTGATTTCAAATAATTCCATCATACATTTCACGCTCCTTTATTTTTCATTTACGGAAGGATTTGATTCATCTTTATTTTCCGTTTCGTTTGTATTTTGATTTTCCGTTGGAGAATTTTCTTCTTTCTTTCGGATTTCCAGTTGTACGCGCAATAAAGTTGAAGTAACTTCTTCGGAAATAATAGATACCATTTCATCAAACATTTTGTAACCCTCACGGACATATTCTTGTAAAGGATTTGTTTGCGCATAAGAACGAAGATGAATGCTATCTCTTAATTTGGACATGGAATCAATATGACTAGTCCAATTTTTATCGATAGCCCGCAAGGTTAAAGTCTTTTCGATTTGATCGGCGACTCCTTCCGGCCAAGAATTTCTTTTTTTCTCATAATAAGCAATCAAAGAATCTCCGATATCTTCAGCAGCTTCATCCAAAGGTGCTTCTTGATAACCTTCGGTAGAAAATTTTCCATCGGGTAAATATTTTCCGGTTAAATTCGCTTTTAATAATTCGGCATCTAACCATTGATCTTTTCCATCGACTTTCACCGATTGATGTACAATATTATTTGCTGTTTTGGTGAAATAATCTTTTACGGCATCATAAATGGAAGGAGAATATAAAATTTTATCTCTTTGCTCATAAATTTCTTCTCTTTGTTTTTTCATGACATTATCGTAATCAATTAAAGATTTACGAGTATCGAAATTTTGACCTTCGATTTTCTTTTGTGCCGATGTAATTGCGGAAGTTACGAACTTGTTATTTAATCCTTCGTCCTTTAGTGACGCAAAAGCTTTTCGTAATAAATCGCTACCGAAACGCATTAAAAGTTCATCATCACAGCAAACGAAGAACTTGGAATATCCCGGATCGCCTTGACGTCCCGAACGACCTCTTAATTGATTATCAATACGTCGTGCTTCATGCCGTTCAGTGCCGATGACACATAACCCGGCAGCGTGTTTTATTTCTTCCGTATCTTTTACATCCAAAACGCCGGGGCCTAGTTTAATATCCGTACCACGTCCGGCCATATTTGTAGCAACGGTAATGGAACCCAATTCTCCGGCATGCTCGATAATATGTGCTTCACGTTCATGATTTTTTGCATTTAATACTTCATGAGGTAATCCTTCTTTTGTGAGCATTTCGGAAAGTACTTCGGATTTTTCCACGGAAACGGTACCGATAAGTATTGGTTGTCCCAAAGCATGACGCTTTTTAATTTCTTCCACGATGGCTCGATATTTAGCGGCTTCATTTCCATAAACCATATCAATATCATCATAACGAATTACCGGTTTATTTGTTGGAACACAAGTAACATCCATTTTATAAATTTCTCGGAATTCTTCTTCTTCCGTTTTTGCGGTACCGGTCATTCCGGCAATTTTATTATATAAACCAAAGAAATTCTGATAAGTTATCGTCGCCATTGTAACTGTTTCTTGTTTGATTTTTACATTTTCTTTGGCTTGAAGCGCTTGTTGTAAACCATCACTATATTCCCGACCTTTCAAAACACGACCGGTGAAGGCATCGATTAATAAGACTTCATCATCTTTTACCATATATTCCACGCCGCGTTTCATGATATAGTTTGCTTTTAAGGCCTGAGTAATACGGTGTACCAAATCTGCATTTGCAGGATTTGAAGAATCGTAAATATTTTTTACAGAAAAAGCCTTTTCTGCTTTATCTACACCGGAATCGGTCAAAGAACAGGTTTTGGTTTTAATATCAATGGTAAAGTCTTTATCTTTGCGAAGAGATTTACAAAATCGATCCGCAAAAATATAAGTAGATGCACTGGCTCGTTCTCCGCCGGAAATAATTAAAGGAGTTCTGGATTCATCAATTAAAATAGAATCGGCTTCGTCTACGATAGCATAATTCAATCCGCGTAAAACACGGCGATCCACACTTTGAGCCATATTATCCCGGAGGTAATCAAATCCCAGTTCGGAATTGGTGGTATATGTAATATCGGCATTATAAGCTTCTTGCTTTCCTTTTGTATCTTTTTCCCGAAGATTCACTCCAACCGTTAAACCGAGAAAGTTAAAAATTTTTCCCATATTTTCCGCGTCACGAGAAGCCAAGTATTCATTCACCGTAACAATATGAACACCTTTTCCTTCCAAAGCATTTAAATATGCGGGCATGGTTTCGGTAAGAGTCTTTCCTTCACCGGTTTTCATTTCGGCCACATCGCCATCATGCAAAACAATACCTCCCATAACTTGTACTTTAAATGGAAATTCGTTTCGCACACGTCGTGAAACTTCACGAACAACCGCAAAAGCCTCAGGTAAAATATCATCCAAGGTTTTTCCGTTTGCCAATAAATCTTTAAAATAGGGAGTTTTAGCTTGAAGTTCCTCATCGGATAGATTTTTCATTTCTTCTTCATAGGCTAAAACCAAATCTGTTTTACGAAGAATTTTTTTCATTCTTCTTTGATCAACACGTAATAATTTATCTACAAAACTCATAATGCTCCTTTCATTACAAAAATCGTATCGACTGATACATCGAAAATATTATACTATAGATTGCCCTTTATCGGAAAGAAAATATTTTATTTTCTTTGATTCAAAAACGCGAAAAAAAGAATTGTTTTCTTTTAAGAGCAATTCTTTTTTTACTAAAATTTTATCAAAAACATAAAAACGTTATAAATTATTTTGCTTTTTAATGGCATGAAGATAAGAAGATAAAGTAGATTCCCCGAGAACTTTTTTAACAAAAATACTTTGTTCTGTAAAATGTATTGCATCTTCTATAGATAAAGGTAATTCGTCATATTCTTCTAATGAAGTTTCATACGCGGAAGTAAATAATTCTTTATGTGTTAAATTCTTTTCCTTGACACCTTCCAATCCTGCCGCTAAAATGAGCAAAATCAAATAATAAGGCGAACAAGATAAATCGACGTTGCGGATTTCAATTCGTGCACTTTCTGCCTCTTTAAACATAGGAATACGAATTAAAGAGGAACGATTTTTTTTGCCGTAACAAATTTTTCTCGGGGCTTCCAATCCGTCTTTTAAACGACGATAGGAATTCTTTGTTGTGTTGGAAAATAAAGTAATTTCTTTCGCTTTGGATAATACACCATTGATGAAATAGCGGGCAAATAACGAAATGGAATTTTCACAAAACATCATGTTTTGATCATTCCAAATAGATAAATTCATATGTAATCCGCTTCCCGGAATTCCCATTTCCATCTTCGGAGAGAAAATAACTTTTAATTTCTCTTCTTCCGCGGTTTTCTTTAAAACTTCCAAAAGTATTGTTTCGTTTTCGATTGTTTTTATTGCAGAATCGGCATCATAATTCAATTCATATTGCCCGGGACCGACTTCGTGATGAAAGGATCGAATATGAATGGGAGTGTTTTCCAATTTTTTTAATAACCGTTGATAAAAATTATTGGCGAAAGTATGTGGCAAATCAAAATAGGATGATGTGTCTAATTTTTCTTTTTGATTCAATAAATAAAATTCGGTTTCCAATCCTAATTTTACATTTTGTATACCTTCTTGCTTTAAATCGTTTAAATATTGTTCCAATCGATACCTTCCATCATGAAGAAATGCACCGTCTTCACATTCAATAGAACAAAAAACATTGAAAATGGGAAAAGAATCCAAATGTAATAGTTGTATCGTTTTCCAATCGGGTTTTAAGTATAAATCGGAAGAAGATAAAGTGCTGAATCCGGGAATGGACGAACCATCAAAAGGAATATTATGATCCAGAACATCGGCTATTTTGAAACTCGGAATATATAAATAATGAGGATGACCTAAAATATCAAAGCAAACAAATCGCAAAGTTTTAATATTTTGTTCCTTCATTTGTTTTTGAAGCGCTAAAACATCCATAAAAAAGCCTCCTAATCATTTTTATGAAGGAGGTTCCATGTTCATGAATGTTTTTGTTTTTGATATTCGTATAAAGCTATACCGACGGCTGTCGGCAAATTTAAAGAATCAATATTATTTTCATGAGAAATAATAAGTGAATTTTCATCAAGATAAGAAGCATCCAATCCAGAGGATTCATTGCCAAATACAAAAGTCACTGCTTTTTCTTTTGGAAAGGTATAGTGTTGTAAATTTTGTTTGGCTTGCAACATAAAACTATGAATTTCATGATTTGGAAAAGTTTTTTTATAATTTTCAAAGGATGAAAATATTTGTATAGATACATGAAAGAAACTACCCATGGATGCTCTTAAAACTTTTGGATCGAAAATATCAATACAAGGAGTAAGAAGAGCAATATTTTGGAAGTTAAAACCTAAGGCACTACGAACAATGGTGCCAAAATTACCCATATTCATTGGATTTACCAATAAAATGTGATTTTCTTTTTCATTTAATTCCATGGTATATTTTTTGAATATTCCAAGAACATAGCAATTTTCTTTTGGTGATAAACGGGAAATCAAACGATCATTTATTTGAATTTCGCAATGAGATGTCATTTGTTGTATTTGTTTTAGAACATCTTCATTTTGAAAAGAAGAATGCAGAATAATTTTTAATAAAGTTTCCGGATGCTTATGTATCAATTCTAAAGTAGGGAAAGCTCCTAGAGTATAAGAATAAAAAGCGTCTTTTTTATAAGATTTAAAATCCATGAAAACTCCTTCAAATAAAAAAGACGATGAGGAGAAAATTATTATGGTAAGTAAAGGGATTAAAAAACCTCATCGTCCCGGCAGCAGTTTCCTGCCACCATAATATAAACAAATTATCATGGATGTTTTATTGGAAAAATTTAAAAAATATTTTTTATTTCGGAAAAAAGAATTTTTTCGGAGTTTATTTTAAGATATTGTTCTTGTATATTAATTTGTGAAATTCTCCCGTTTATCTGGCAAAATTCATTGTTTTTCAAATATTCAATCGTAATTATTTGATTATGGTAAGAAAGAAGTGTTTGATTTATTTCCGATATTTGATCTTCACTTAAAATACACTCCTTTTTTTTCTTTTTTCTTTTTTCTTCTTCGATTTTTTCTTTAAAAGGCGTCAAAGAATCAAAAGGAATCCATTTTTCCATGCCACGATGATGACTTTTTTTCATTTCTTATGACCTCCGATTAAGTTGTGCCGTTCTTTTATGGTGGAATGAGATAATAAAGAGGATGCTCTTAAAATTGCATTTGCGCCATATTTTTCTTTGATTTTACTGGTTACTCTTCTTAAAGTCCTTTCTTTGGCAATTTCATCCGGAGAATAAAACAAATCCAAAGGGACGGCATTTTCAGGAATTAATCCGGACAATCGAATGCCCATAGAACGAATCGGATATTTTGAAGATGCCAGTGAAAAGAAAGAGATAAGAACAGAATAAATTTCCTGAAAAGATGCGGTAGGATGAATCAAAGAGCCTTGTTTATGAAAATTCGGAAGAAGCGAATTTTTATATCCGATGGATAATGCAATGGTTTTGCATAACGCATTTCTTTTATCCAATCGATATAAAAGATCATCTAATGTTTCCATAAGAATTAAATTAATTTCCGTATAATTATAATCACGAAAGAAAATTTGTGAGGATGAAATGGATTTTTCACTTATTTTATAAGGTTCTTGAATTCTAGATAAATCAATGCCATGACTATGATCATATAATTCTGCACCGATTACGCCGAAATAATTTACTAATTTTTCTCTGGGGTAATTTGCTATATCACCGATTTTATATAGCCCTAAAGCATTTAATTTTTTTTCCATGCGCTTTCCGATACCAAAAAAATCGGATAATGGAGTGATAGGATATAATTTTGTTTCGATATCTTCTTTCGTCCAATAAGCAATACCGTCATTTTTCTTTTTGGCTTCAATATCCATAGCAATTTTACTTAAAAGAAGATTTGGTCCAATACCTATGGATAAAGATAAAGAAAAACGATTATAAATTTCTTGTTTTATTTTCTTTGCCAACTCGATCGGAGAACATTTATATAGTTTTTGATAATGAGTGACATCCAAAAAACTTTCATCAATCGAATAGACATGTAAATCGTCTGGAGCAACGAAATCTAAATAAGTGGCAACAATCTTGGCACTGACATCAATATAACGGGACATTCGCGGCCGTGCATAGATAATATTGGGAAGATGGGGTAAGTCATAACGACGAATTCTGGAGGGAATACCTAATTTTTTTAAATAAGGAGAGACCGCTAAGCAAATGGATCCGGGGCCTCGCTCTTTATCTAAAACTACCAGAGGTGTAGTATTTGGATTTAAGCCGCGATCGACACATTCAACAGAAGCGTAAAAAGAACGGACATCAATACAAAAAATAATTCTTTCCATAGAATTAGTATGTTCAGTTCTTGTTTACTTGATAACATAAAAATAGTATAGTTAAACATGAGGTAAATTTATGAAAAAGATTCTCTTTTTTAAGTGTTTAAAAACAACGGTCAATGCTTTTATAGCAGGGCTTGTTATCGGAATATTTTCTATTGGATATTTCTTTTGCTTTTCTACTTGGATTGGATATCTTTCTTTAAGCGTGGGTTTCTTGATTACGATGCTTTATGGCTATGATAATTTCATGATAAAAGTGCCATATGTTTTGGAAAATAAATTATGGAATATCATAGAAACAATTTTCTCTTTAATAGGAAATTTTTTGGGAATAATTTTACTTTCATTGCTCATGAATTTGTTTTCTTATGAATCTATTGAAATCTATAAGAATGCAGTAGAAATTGTGAAAAATCAAATAATACAATATAATTATCTGGAGATTATTTTATTGTCGTTTTTATCGGGGATTCTTATCTATTTTGGTGTGAATACTTATAAAAAAGCAGAGCAACCGATTGCCCGATTTCTGGTATTAATTCTTTGCTTTGTTCTTGTTTCTTATCTTGGAAATTACTTTGTTTCGTTTCAGATTTATTGTCTTGGAGCAACGCTTTTTTCCGGAGAAATAGTAGGGAAATTCTTTTCGGTTTTGTTAGGAAATATTTTGGGAGAACTTCTAATACCTGGGCTAAGAATTTTAAGAGGGAGGATACCATCCAATGGATAAAAATGCAATTTATGAAGAAAAATTTCGTCTGAGAGTATCGGATTTCAATTGTCACGATTGTTTGTTACCCCAGGCTGTTTTGGATTTAGCACAAGATGTTGCCGGGAAACATGCCGATATTTTACACATCGGATTTGAGGATTTTATAAAGCAAAATCGTATTTGGGTGCTTATGAGAAATCGATTTGTCATGGAAAAGTATCCACCGCTATATGCTACGGTAAATGTAAAAACATGGCCCAGAGAAAAAGGACGAGCGGATTTTGATCGTGATACAATTATCGAAGATTTAAATGGAAATGTTCTTTGCAAAATACAATCCAAGTGGGTTATATTGGATGTCGTAAAAAGATGCATAATTCTTCCTCGTAATTTTGAATATCCTATAAAGGAAATATGTGAAGAAAAAACATTTGAAACACCATTTTTTAAATTAGAAGATTTCGATTGTGAAAATCTTCCTTTTCATGAAATTGAAACGGAATATTGTGATTTAGATCACAATCGACATATTAATAACATTCAATATGCAAAATACATTATGAATTCCATCGTTTTAGAGGAAAATGAAAGAATACATACTTTTGAAATCGATTATGTGCATGAATTATCTTTCGGTCAAAAAGTTAAAGTTTATTATGAACGAAAAGAAAATATTATCCGTGTTAAAGGAGTGAGCAATCAAACGAATTTTATAGCGGTTCTTGAAATTGAAAAAAAGTAAATATATAAAGTTTCGATTGAAAAAGCATTAGAGATTCAGTAGAATAAAAATGCTTTATTTCGGGGCTGTAGCTCAGTTGGGAGAGCGATTCGTTCGCAACGAATAGGTAGCGAGTTCGATCCTCGTCAGCTCCACCAAAAAGAAAATTTCGTTCTATTACTGAAAAGAATAGAACGTTTTTTATATTTTATAATTTTTTCAGGGAAATTTATTTCCTTTGTATCTTTTTAAAATTTTAAAAAATAAGAATATTTATCGCAATTTTTATAAAGGATATATTTCGGTTTCGTGGAAAATGTATTTATACTCGTTTTGCAACTGTCGGTTGACAAAATTCCATCTTCCGTTTGGTAGACGGCAACTGGAAAATAGACTATTATCAAAGTGGAAGATGAGTTAATCGGACAAATCTTATGCGGAGGATAGAGAAATGATCTTAGCGGATAAAATAACAAATTTAAGAAAAAAGAATGGTTGGTCGCAAGAGGAACTTGCAGAGAAAATGCAAGTATCAAGACAAGCAGTTTCAAAATGGGAAAATGCTCAGACCATTCCGGATTATGAGAAGATTTTAGCACTGAGTAAACTTTTCGGTGTCACGACCGATTATCTTCTCAAAGACGAAATCGAAGATGAAAAATTTATAACCGCTACTCCGATAAAACAAATTTCGCTTTCTTTAGCAAATGAATTTCTGGAGTGGAGAAAAAAAGCAGCGTTACGTATTGCCATTGGCACTTTTTTATGTATTATTGCTGTGATTCCATTGCTTATTTTAGGCGCAGCAGCGGTAGAACCGGAATATTCTATTTCGGAAAACTTAGCTGGTGGTGTTGGTCTTGTTGCTTTACTTCTTTTTGTTGCTGCAGCTGTTGCACTTTTCGTTTTATGTGGTCTTAAGAATGCACCTTTTGAATTTATTGATAAAGAGCCTTTTGCATTAGAGTATGGTGTCGATGAAGTAATCAAAGAAAAACAGAAAGAATATCGAGCTACTTATATAAAATGTAATGTTATTGCTGCATTTTTATGTGTTATTTCACCGATTCCGCTTTTTGTAGGCGTAATTATTGATAAAGAATTTTTTATGGTAATAATGCTTGCTATCATGTTGTTTTTTGTTGGCCTCGGCGTTTTTCTTTTTGTTTTTTCCGGTGTGCGCTTTATCAGTATGCAAAAACTTTTAAAAGGGAATGAATCTACGCAAAGAAATTGGAAAAAGATACAAGGAATGAGGACTGTCTCTACAATTTATTGGTTAATTATCACCAGTGTATATCTTATTTGGAGTTTTCTGACCTTGAATTGGGAAATTACATGGGTTGTCTGGCCGGTTGCCGGAATATTATTTGCTGTCTTCATGCGCCTATATCGATTGCTTATGAATCAAGATATTGAATAAAAAAATATAGATGAAAAAGGATATACGAGAACATCTTAATCGATAATCGCTTGTTTTATTGTTTTGTATATTATTTTTTTTATAAGTAATTTTTTTGATTTACGTTTTTTACTGAAAGAGTTGTTTTTTGTGCGCTCCAAATCGAATTTAATTTTTATGTTGATCGGGATTTTTGTAAGAAAGGACAACCACTGTTTCAATATGCGCGGTATTGGGGAACATATCTATGGGTGTCACTTTTTTTATTTGATAATCCGGTGATAAAAAATTCAAATCACGAGCTAATGTCGCAGGATCACAAGAAATATATACGATTTTTTTCGGATGCGTTTTCCTTAAAATATTTAAAAATTTTTCATCGCTTCCTTTTCGAGGAGGATCCATAAAAACAACATCAAAATGAATGCCTTCTTCAAATTTTTCTTGAATAAATTCTCCGGCGTCACCGCAATAGAAAAAAGCATTTGAAATTGAATTCTCTTTTGCGTTTTTGATTGCATCGAAAACCGCTTCTTTTACAATTTCAACACCGATGACTTTTTTCACTTTACTCGCGGCAATTAAACCAATGGTACCGATCCCGCAGTAAGCATCTAAAATCAAATCGTTTTCCGATAATTCTGCCGAAGATATGGCAAGTTGATATAATTTTTCCGTTTGTACGGGATTGACTTGGAAAAAAGATTTCGGTGATATTTTGAATTTAATTCCGCATAAAGTATCTTCAATAAACCCTTTGCCGCTTAAAACACGTTCTTTTTCACCTAAAATTACATTGGTATCTCGTAAATTGATGTTTTGTACAACCGTAGAAATGCTCGGTTCCAACTTCTTTAATTCTTTCACAAAATCGTTTCTTCCCGGGAACGCATCGCAATTGGTGACAAGAACCACCATATTTTCTTTGCTTTTTCTGGAATTTCGTATGAGCACATGTCGTAATACACCCTTCCGAAGATCTTCATTATATGGTTCAATATGATATTTTTTCATTAAATTCCGAATGGTATTTAAAATTTGATCGGCATTTTTATTTTCAATAGAACAATGTTCCACCGGAACGATATCATGACTTTTCTCTTTATAAAAACCGGAAACAATTTTCTTTTTTACTCGTTTTATCGGTACTTGAATCTTATTTCGATAATGTGTCGGATCTTCCATTCCTATAGTTGAATCAACATCAATATTCAAATGACCAATATGATAAAGGCATTCTTTGACTTTATTCTTTTTATAAAGCAATTGGGCTTCATAATTCATATGCATAAGCTGACAACCACCGCATTCATAAAAATAAGGACAAAGGGGTTTTATTCGATCACTGTTTTTGGTGATTAAAGATTGTATTTTTCCGAAAAAGATATCTTTTTTTTGATAGGTAATAATAATTTTTGCTTCTTCGCCGATTAAAAGATGATCGACAAATCCGGTTCGACCATTATAAAAAACAACACCTTTTCCTTCATTGGAAAGATCTTTACATGTAACTATAATGGAATTTTGATTTTCTGCCAACTTCATTTATTTTAACCTATAACAACACTTATATAAGTATAAAACAAATTCAGTATTTTTCCATTATGAAAATATTTTTTCCTGTAGAATTATTCTTTTTTCAATAAAGAATTTTCTTTAATGACTTTTTCGTTTAACATTTCCGGCAAACGATCGTACATTTCAAATTTTCTGGTAAAATAACCCATTCCCTGAGTCATGGCTTTTAATCTGGTGGCATAATCTTTGATTTCGCTTTCGGGGACAAGAGCCGTTACTTCCTGGCGATTATTTTCACCATCTTCAATGGATTGAACTCTTCCTCTTCGTGTATTCAAATCACTTAAAATTCCTCCGATATATTGTTGATGTACCGAAACAACAACACAATCAATCGGTTCCAGAATTACCGGTTTGCATTTCATATATGCATCTTTGAAAGCTAAAATGGCTGCCATTTTAAAAGATAATTCATTCGAATCAACCGAATGATATTTTCCATCGGTTAAAATACCTTTTACTCCGATTACGGGGAAGCCTGCCAACAAACCTTGTTCTAATGCTTCATAAAATCCTTTTTCTACAGCGGGGAAATAATTCTTTGGTACTGCGCCACCGAAAACGGTTTCTTCAAAGGTAGAGGTTTCACAAGGTTCAAAAGTCATAGAAACGACACCATAGAATCCCGAGCCACCGGATTGTTTAATGTATCGGCCTTCTCCGACAGCACTTCGAGTAATACTTTCACGATAACCGATCTTTTCATCTTCCATATCCACTTCCACACGATAAATATTTCTTAATTTATTTATCAAAAAATCCAAGTGAGACATGGATAATCCACCGAGTAATAATTGTTTGGTTTCCGCATTCCGATGAAAGTCAATGGAAGGATCTTCAATTTGAAGTTTTTGCAATGCGGACATTAATTTTCCTTCATCGTTTCTGGATTTTAAAACCAATCCTTTAAAAATACAGGCAGAAGGATAATCAATTCGATCGAATAAAATAGTATTTTTCGGATCGCATAAAGTATCACCGCTGCGAATATCTATTTTGGATATGGCAATGATATCACCGGCTTTTGCTTCATTGATCGGTGTCTGTGTCTTTCCCAAAAGATAGAACATATTATTGATTTTTTCGGTACGATCTTGTGAAGGAATTGCTACTTCATCACCGATTTTTAATTTTCCGGAGATAATTTTGATATAGGATACGGTACCGGCATAAACGTCACAAGTGGTTTTAAAAACATATGCCGAAAAAGGTTCTTCCACGGAAGTTTTTCTTTCTGATTTTTCCCCTTTGGCATTGGAACCCATATAAGGTTTTAAATCCGAGGGATCGGGTAAATAATCTTCAAACATTTGTAACATGGTATGAAGACCGATATTTTTGGATGCACTTCCAACCAAAACGGGAATTAATTCTCCTTCCAATACTCCTTTTCTTAATCCACGTTTGATTTCTTCGTGTGTTAAAGGTTCTTCGGAAAAGAATTTTTCCAATAATTCATCATCGGTTTGTGCGACGGCTTCGCAGATGACATTATGGAGTTCCATAATTTTTGGTTTTTTATCGTCATAAATTTCCGCATCCACGCATTCTTTACCATTAAAAATTCTTGCTTTCAATTCGACAACATTTACAAAGCCATCGAAGTCATATTCATGGCCTAAAGGATAACAAAAAGGAACTGCATTTTTCCCTAACTTTTCCCGAATATCATCCAATATATCATCAAAATGAATATTTTCCTTATCCATTTTATTTACATAAATAATGGTCGGAATGTTTCGTTTTCTTAAAATTTCCCAATGACGGATAGTACCAACTTGCACGGATGATGTGGCATCAATACAGAGCACTGCGCCTTTTACCACTTTTGTAACAGCATAGACTTCCGAAATAAAATCATCACTTCCCGGGACATCCAATAAATTGAAACGATATCCTTGATATTCCACGGGTAGAATTGAAGTCGAAATAGATGATAATCTTTTTTGTTCTTCGGGTAAGAAATCGGAAATGGTATTTTTCTTTTCAATACTTCCTTTCGTCTCTTTATTTGCTGCCAAACAATACAAAGATTCACATAAAGTGGTTTTTCCAGAGCCTTGGTGACCCAAAAAAGCAATATTTCTTATTTTGGAAAGGCGTGATTGTTCATCCATCATATTATATCCTCCATGCGCCGAAAGCGCTTTCTTTAATTTAATCTTATTTTAACATGAAAATCTCATTCTGAAAAGGGGCGAAATTTTCACTTTTATTTATAAGAATTCTTTTACTGTGCTATACTAATTTTAAGTGGAGGAAAATATGGACATTATATCTTGTATCTTTATTGTTCTTATTCTTGCCTTTATTCTTTTTGGATTTATTAAAGGATTTTTGCGGTCACTATTATATTATGCCCGAGGTATATTGTCTTTTTTCATTGCTTTAATTTTTTGCCAACCTTTGGCAAGCCTATTTCAATCGTTATCTTTTGTACAACAAGGTAAAATAACGATTCAGGAATGGTTATACAATCAAAATACTTTATTTCGTCAAACTTTTTATCCGGAGGAAAGAGAAAAGGTGTTGGATGCTTTAAAAAGTTTATCTATTCCTGATTTTTTTGCTTCGTTTTTGGCAGATAAAATTACCCCATCCATACCGAGCGGGGGAATTGAATTAGGTGTTACGGTCGCGGATGTTTTGATGATGTTGTTATTGACCATTTTTAGTTTCATCATCTTAATTATTGCCGTGCGGATTCTTTTAATGATTTTAAGAAGATTTACCAAAATGTTATTGAATCGATTACCGACAATCAAAATTATTGATCGCATCTTCGGACTTCTTTTAGGAGCTTTTATCGGCATTGTTGTCGTAGATTTTATTTGCATCCTTTTCACGGGAATTATGTCTGTACCTTTCTTTGATAATTTTTCAATGATTTTAAATGAGCAAATGGCATTAAATCAAGAACAAGAATTTCGTATTTCTAAATTCTTTTATGAAAATAATTTACTTTTGAAATTATTTGCTTTCTTTTTCTAAAGTCGAAAAACATTCTTTTTCTTTTTTGATAATATTCATCAATTTTAAAACATTTTTCTGAATTCTTTTTTCTTTTTCTTCCGAGACATCGCTTCGTATTTCTTTAATTGTTTCCGCGAAAGAAAGAAACCAAGAAGAAAGACCCCTTTCTTTTCTTTTGTTTTTGTTTTGTGTTTTTTGAATCAAAAGAAAAAAGAAATCGACCAGTTCTTGCCGTTCTTCTTTTTCTAAAGAGAAAATATAAGTGTTAATGATATGATTGATTTTTAAATAGATTTCTTTTACCGAAGAGCAGGAGATAAAGTCGAAATTTTCAATTTCCCAACTGAAAGGATTGTGTTGAAATAAAGAATAAGATGAAGATTTAATTACGGTATAATATTCGTCTTTATGAAACAATAATCCGATGACAGAAGATTCCGGGATGGTTTTATCGATTTTATTCTTTATCGAAGCATAACCTTTTTCTTCAAAAAAACGAGGCAGAAAAGATGGCCCATCGTGACAAAATATTTTTTCGATGAAAATTTGATTTTCCTCTTTTTGATGAGCAGAGGCATAAATAGCCAAATTTCCTCCTTTTGAATGTCCTCCGACAAAACATTTTTTCTTTGGGAAAAGTTGGAAAATTTTCTCTAGATATTTTTTGGCTTCTTGCTGCGCCGGGATTTCTTCCATAAAACATAAATTGAAATCTTCTTTCCATCCCGTGAGTGTTGCATCGGTACCGCGAAAACAAACATAATTAAAATCATCGAAAATATAACAAACCGCGGCAAATTGTTTTTCTATTTGCGGATCTTTTTTTTCTATCGGATAGCCGATGGAAAAAGAAAAACGATGTGATTTTTGTATTTTCTCTTTTAAAGAAAAACAATCTTTTTTCCATCCTTTTTCCCACGGATGAACTTCTTCATTTTGAAATGGTAAATAACTTAAGCAAGACAAAATTAAACTATCAACACTATGAAAAGGAAGTTTCTGAAAAGATAAATTCTTTGTTTTTTGTACATATTGAAAAAGATCTGATGCCACATTAAAGCGTATGTAAAAAGAAGAAATAATTGCAAATCATTGCAAAAAATGGGTATAGTAAGTTTATGAAAATTCTGTTATCTCCAAGTAAAATGATTTCTCCTTGCAAAAAGGATAAAGAAATGAGTGAGCCTCTTTTCTTGCGTGAGACAAACCATCTGATTGCTTTTCTTTTGAAACATTTTTCTTTAAAAGATTATCAAAAAGGATTAAAAATATCTTTACCATTGGCAACTAGAGACTATGCCCGATTATCGCATTTTTATCAATTAGAAGAATATCCGGCTTTCTTTTCTTTTTCCGGCACACTTTATAAAACCATAGATCCTTTTTCTTTGACTTCGGAAGAGTTGAAATATGCAGAAGAGCATCTTTTGATTTTTGATGCTATTTATGGTTTATTAAGGATAAGAGATGCTATGCGTTATCATCGGATGGATATGGGATTTCGACAAAAAGATTTTTCCTTGCTTCATTATTGGAAAAATCTTCTTTCATTTTATTTAAAAGATGAATTTCTTTTGAATTTTGCTTCGCAAGAATATGCACCATTATTAAAAGATCATAAAGAAAAAATTACCTTTATTTTCGGTTATGAACAAAAGGATAAAATATATTCTTTTTCATCAAGTAATATAAAGTGGATACGGGGAAAATATATACTTTATATTATAAAAAATGCGATTACAAATCCTTTGGAATTAAAAAACATCTCATTACATAAATTCAAATTTTCTCTTAAATATTCCACGGAAAATACATATGTTTATTTGCATGATAAGACTACGAAATTATTTTGATTTTCTACGATATTCAGGAATAACATTTTTTGCTTTTCTTGCCTTACACAATTCTTTAATTTTGCTTACTTCTTCATTTGTTAAAAGACGATATTCACCTTCTTTTAGACCTTGTAAAGTAAGAAATCCGATGGAAGAACGATGCAAATCCATCACCTTATAACCCAGTGCATCAAACATTCGCTTTACTTGTCTTTTTCTTCCTTCATGAATGGTAATTTCCACTTTGCTTTGCCGTTCGTTTTGTTCTAAAATCTTTGCTTTACATGGTGATGTTCTTCCATCTTCTAATAGAAGGCCTTTTTCTAATTGAATCTTGTCGGAGTGGGAAAAATTACCTTTCATTGTTGCAATATACGTTTTTTCCAAATGGCTGGAAGGATGAGTAATCAGTTCGCTTAATTCTCCATCATTTGTAAGAATAAGGGCACCGGTTGTATCTTGATCTAATCGACCCGCGGGATATAGGCGAATTGGTTCCTCCCGGAAATAATCCAAAACGGTTTTGCGGCCTCGATCGTCAAAAGCGGTAGATAATACTCCTTTCGGTTTATAAAATAAGAAAGAACAAGGTACCTCTTTTTCTTTTAATAAGACACCATCGATTTCAATACAATCTTTTAAAGAAACAAGCATACCCATTTTGGTAACGATATCTCCGTTTACCTTGACTTTTCCTTGTTCAATCAGCTCTTCGGCTTTTCTTCTGCTGCAAAAGCCTTTTTGAGCAATCACTTTTTGCAAACGTTCTTTTTTTTCTTCTTCCATAAGACAACTCCGTTTTTATTTTAACAAACACAAAGAAGAATGAAAAAGAAAAAATCAGGTATTTATTTTTTCTTTTTGAATTTCTTTAACATCATAACTTCCTCCTTCAAAACGAATTCCGCTTTCCAAAAGAAAATAAATATGAATGGTTGTTGTTCCCCGTAAAATTTCATAAACCAATGTTCCTTTTAGTTCAATATTTTTCGGTATTCGAATTCCGATGACTTTCTCGGTTTCAATTTGGAATTGTTCGATTTGGTTCTTTCCTTTTTCTAATGCAATGATGTAATAATAGTTATTAAAATATTTTTCAAATAATGTTTTATGAAAGGCAAAATCGCTTCCGCAGTCAAAAGTCACAACAATTAAAGTTTGTCCTTCCTTTTCCGCGGCATTAATTAATGTTCTGCGGGCTTTTTTGGTATAACCTGTTTTTCCTCCGATACAAAAATCATATTGCCTTAAGAGTTTATTTTTATTACTCCATACGCCTTTGATCGGATTGGTGTACGATTGAGTGTGAATAATCGTTCGGAATAACTCGTTTTTTAGACAATAGGACATCAAAATAGCCATATCATAGCACGATGAAATATTTCCTTCATCGAAAATATCTAATCCCGATGGATTATGAAAGATAGTATTTTCCATACCGATTTCCTGAGCTTTGACATTCATCATGTTTACAAAATCAGCGACATCTTTACCAATATTATTCGCAATTAATACCGCGGCATCATTACCACTTCTTAATAAAAGACCATATACCAGATCGAGAATCGTGATTTTATCTCCGATAGATAAATATAAAGATGAACCTTCGATGGTTTTGATGATGTCATCCACAAGAATTACTTCGAAAAGTGAATCACTTTCCAAAGCAAGTATTGCGGTCATAATTTTTGAAATAGAGGCAACCGAATAACTTGCATGGATATTTTCCCCTTCCAGAATTTCATGCGAAGAATCATCAAGAACAATATAGTTTCGTGCATAATATGTTGTATCGGCATAGGTTACATAACCATTACCATCAAAAAGCAATAGAAAAAATATGCTAAGAAGAAAGAAGATTTTTTTCATACTTAACTATATTTTTTTAAAAGAAATCTAAGAACGTATTTTTAAAATTTCTCGGTATTTAAAAAGAAATACATATTCAATGAAGAAAGAATTATGTTAATATTAAAATAGAAATATTTTCTATCATCGATTGAAAATTTAAAATAGAATTTTAAAGATTTGGAGGATCGAATGAAAAAAGTAAAAGTTATTGTGAAAGAAAAGCATTTGTTGGAACTTTTAGAAGATGCTGAAAAAGGGGATATCATCGATTTAAAAGATGTGATGGAAATTGATGAATCTTTTTTAAATCAATTGATTGATGAAGGAAAAGATAAAATATATGAAAATCGATTAAAGCAAGTAAAAGAACAAGATAAAGAGAATCAATTGGTAGCATTGGATAAATTAAAACATCAGATGGAAGTAAATCAAAAAGATCAGGAACTGGTGTACATAAAAAAAGAACAGGAAATAAAAACAGAATATGAAAAATTGAATAATGAATATCAAAATTTGAAAAGTCAATTTCAGTTACAATTAAATAATTCGAGATTGATGATAGAAAAAGATTATCAAAAAAGAATTACGCAATTAGAACAAGATATTTATAATTTTAAAAAAGATAAAGAAATTCTTCAGGCAAATTTTGAAAAAGAAAAAGAAAAAGCCTTATCTTTGCAAAAGGATGAATTCAATAAAAAGCTTAGTGAAAAAGAGAATCAAATCAATCAATTGCAAAGAGCTAAGGCAAATATGAATGTCAAACAAACAGGCGAGGATTTAGAATCCTGGTGTAATAATGAAGTGCTTGCTTATATGCAAAACGGTTTTTTCAATTGCACTTGGATAAAAGATAATAAAGTGATAAAAGAGGAAGATGAACAAAAAGGATCAAAAGCGGATTATATCTTTAATATCTATGTAAATGAAAAGCATATCGATAAGGAATTATTGGCCAGTGTTTGTATGGATATGAAAGATGAAAATCCGGATTCCGTGAATAAAAAGAATAATGCGGATTATTATAAACAACTAGATAAAAATCGAATAAAAAAGAACTGTAAATATGCCTTATTGGTCAGTAATTTAGAAATAGAAAAACCAAATGTTTTACCGATTTTTAAAGTTCGGGAATATGAAGATATGTATGTTGTTCGTCCGGCGTATTTAATGGTATTTTTAAATATGCTGGTTTCTTTAACAACAAGATTTAGCAATTTATTGCAAAGCCAAGAAACAGAAATCGTAGAGTTGAAAGAAAAAGAAGCATTGATGAAAGAATTTAATGAGATTAAAAATACATATCTGGATAAGCCTTTGGAAAGTTTGGCTAAGGATATTGAAGAAATTCGCAAAAATTCAAAAGTAATTCGTGACGCAAGTCAAAAAATTGATGAACAATGCGATAAGATGAATTTAAAATATATTCATATCATTCAAGATAAAATCAATCGATTTGAATTAGGTTTAAGAAAAATCAATAAGAAATTGCAGTAAGGTATTTTATGAGAAATATAAGTTTGGATTCAACCCATAATACAAGAGATCTGGGATATTTAAAAACAAAGAACGGAGAGAGATTAAAAAAGAAAAAGGTTCTCCGTTCGGGATCATTAATGTTTTTGACGGAAAAAGATATGGCTACTTTAAAAAGATATCATTTGGAAGTTGTTATTGATTTCCGAAGTGAAAGAGAATTTGAAAGAAAAGCGGATAAAAGAATCCAAGGAGTGCGCTATATAAATTTACCTGCTTTGCCGAAAAAAGAACATGTGAATTCAAAAGATCAACGCAGTGATTCTAATTTACTGGAATTAGTGAATAAAGATACCGGTGGTTTTCGTATGTTAATGGAAACTTATGAAAAGTTAATTATTGCACCGGAAGGAATAAAAGCATACCAAGATTTTTTTAACATCTTAGAAGAAGATCATAAAGGTTCTATTTTATTTCATTGTTCTCAGGGTAAAGATCGAACCGGATTGGGTGCTTTCTTTTTTGAATATGCTTTGGGTGTATCTAAAGAAGATTGTTATAAAGATTATTTATATACGAATAAAGCAATGAAATTGAAAATCGAAGAATTATCTCCTGTCGTTATAAAAGAATCACAAGGTGATTATAGTTTATTACCGATTTTAAAAGATGTCTTTATGGCGAAAGTAGAATATTTGGATTATGCTTTAAAAACGATTGATGATCATTTCGGTAGTTTCGATAATTATTTAATCCATATTCTTCATGTAGATATAAATAGATTAAAAGAAATTTATTTAGATTCGTAATATAGATTTTGCAAAGGATAAATTGAAATCAGCTTATGGCAATACGCATTTCAACTAAAAATTTTGGTTTTGAAAATAATATAAAATCGGTACCTTTATATGCCGTATTTTGTATTAAGTAATTTGTGGAAGGAATATGAAATATTTTGTTTGTGCGGATATTCATGGCTTTTATGATGAATGGATGAAGGCTCTTAATGAAAAAGGGTTTGCTTTAAATAATGATCGGCACAAAATCATTATTTGCGGAGATCTTTTTGATCGCGGTCGCCAGCCAAAAGAAATAATTGATTTTATTTTATCACACAAAGATAAGTTCATTTTAATTCGCGGAAATCATGAAGATCTCATGCAAGGGATGCTGGATAGAAACCATAACGACTATGATGATCTTGTAAATGGAACGGCGCAGACAATTGTGGATTTGTATCCGGAGTGGCAAATCAGTGAATTTAATTTAAAAAAAATCGCAAGAATCACAGGGTTGCAGAAAGTTTTGGATATGTGCGTTGATTACTTTGAAACGGAAAAGTATGTTTTTGTGCATGGTTGGATACCCATCATTGAAAATGGCTATCGATATGATAAAAATTGGCGAAAGGCTAGAAAAAAGCGATGGGAAAAAGCAAGATGGCAAAATCCGGTTAATATGCTGAAATATGAAATATTCGAACCAAAGAAAATAATCGTTTGCGGACATTGGCATTGTAGCGCATTATGGCATGAACAAAATCCTGATAAATATGAAGAATTTGGTCCAAAAGCAAGTTTTCATCCATTCATAACGAAAAACATGATTGCTCTTGATACTTGCACGGTATATACGCATAGGGTGAATGTGATTATCATTAATAGCAAACGATAGAAAATTTTTCATTGGAAATTTGTAGAAATAACTTTAGAATTGACTAGTTTTCTTTCTTTTTTAATTCAAATTTACGTAAAAAACATTTCTCTTCAATTAGGGAAATAACGAGATGTACAACCATACCAAAACCAAACATGAGGATAATTACATCCATGGTAAAATTGATTGCACCGGTTAAATATAAAATATAAAACACACCATAATATACTAAGTTAATAATCAAAGAATTTATGGCATTGTATAAGGTTTTTCCAAGTCCTACAAAGATATTGTCAATGATGGCACATCCGGCATAAGCAATATAGAATGGTGCTAATTTAATGGTAATAAGGAAAATATCCGAAGCATTTGAAAGATTTTCTGCGTATTGATAAAAGGGTGTCCAAATAGGGATCGTTATTGCCCATAAAAGAACTGCGGCACCTGCGACAAAATAATAATTAAATTGCTTTAATTTTAAATAATCTTCACTGCAATCGCGTCGTATAATTTCGCTTAATGCGGTGATTGGAATAAGTAACCATCCCCATATAAAATTATTTGCAATCCAATAATTTCCTTGTTCTGCAACCATATTGACCATTTTGCAAACCATCACGGCATAAATTAAGTTATCAATAAATTGTTGTAACCCAGAAAATACACCGATTTTACACCAATTTTTAAATATCGGTAAATCTTCTTTTGTAAATTTACTTAGCTTGAAGTATTTTTCATAAATAAGCAGAGCAATACTTGCAATCGCTAAAAGTAAATTGACGATGATATTGGATATTGCAACTCCATATACTCCCATATTTGGGATGAGAAGTAAATCCGCAATAATTGTTAATATGGTATTAATGACTAAAAAGATATAAACATTTTTATCCTTACCCACGACGACGAAAACAACACTCACAAAACTAACGATAATATTGATCATAAAAGCAATTGTTTCTAGTTGAAGATAATTATTTGCTACAGTTAGATCAACATCATTTGGATTCATTGCTCCGACTAACACAGAACCATAAATCAATACTCCTATTGAAAATAGAGTATATAGAATAAAAGCTATTAATCCTGTTTTAAATGTATATTGACCAAATTTTTCTTTTTGATCTTTATAAATCTTATTTAATATAGAATAAAGTGGAATAATTAGAAACGCTTGAAGTGTTTCATTAATCAAATCAAACCATTCCATTTGACCAATGACATCAAATGCAGAACTATTTGTATTGGAAGAAATTATAAATGTTCTTATGGTTTGATAAATTGCTGGAATTAACGCTAGAGCACATAAAGCGATAAATAATCTCCAATTAAATAATTTCAGTTGTTGCAATTTTTCTTTCATAATTTGTTCCTCCCTTTAGTTGACAATATACAACAATTCTCCCATTTTTAAAGTTTGAAATCAATTTTCTCTTAATGTTTTTCAGAATTAAATTTAATGACAAAGTAAATTTACTTATTACAATTTGTGGAAACTGAAATTATATATTTTTTTAAAATCATTGGCTTTTAAGATGTAAATAAAAAAATAAAAGAAACATTTATACAAATTTGGAGTTGAACTCCAAAAAATACTAAACTTTTAGAAAGCGCCTGAATTTAGGGTTGGATTTTTATACGTATTTTTAAATATTAACACTTGGCAAGTCTTAAATTAAAAATTTGTAAAAAAATTACAAATTCGGCAGTTAAGAAATTGATTCTTACATATTTTAAGAGCAATATAAAAAGTAAGGGAATTTTATTTATGTTCGTGCAATTTAGAATTAAAAATTCACCATATAATTTCTCAATATTTGATTCGTTTATTCAATTATATAGATAAAAATCCTAATAATGTCCAACTGGTTTGCATTGTAGATAATATAGCTTTAATGAATGAAGATTTAAGAAGAAATCAAATTTATTTTACTAGTAAAAATCAATATCGAGAAAGTATATTAGTATCTTTATTTGATTTTAAAAATGTAAAAAAAATGATTTATTTAGTAGAAAGTATTTAAATAGTATATAAGATGCATCATTACCAAAAAAATAAAAATTAAAGGAGGAAATAAAGCATGAAAATAAGTGAAATTCAAGAAATTATTAAAAAAGAATGTAGTCAAGAAAGCACGCATAATGTGGTAGCCATAGATGGGCCATGGGGATGTGGGAAGACTTATCAGATACTTCAATTTATGAAAAGCAACAAAAAAATAAAGAAAATTTATTATTTATCGCTTTTTGGATATGAATCAATTGGGGAAATTAATTTGGCCTTATTTAATATATCCCATAAAATTAGAAAGCTGATGACAAAAACTATAAAAATATTATCCAAGGTAGCAAAACCATGGGATCCAATTAAAAATATAGATAATGTCATCGAATCTTTAGATTTTCAATTAAAAATTGAAAAACCTAAAAATAAAAAAATAATTGTTGTTTTTGATGATTTGGAAAGGATATCTGAAAAAATTAAATATAGTGATCTGTTAGGATATTTTAACGCTTTAACGTTCAATAAATGTAAAATTATTTGCTTGTTAGCATCAGAAAATATTAGAAAGGGCAAATTAAAGGATTTTAACAAATTCAAAGAAAAGGTTTTTGATAGATTTTATAAAGTAAATGAACACGATTTAGAAATTTTTAATAATGTGTTTTCAGATTTTCCTGAGGCTAAAGTTGCAAATTTTTATTCCATTTTCGATAACAATATTCGTTTTGCCAAAAAAGTTGTAACTTTTTATAAAGAAATAAAAAAACATTATGATGATAACAAGGAAAAATTTCGAGAAAACATGTTTGAGGATTCCCTTATTTTGAAAGCATGTGCTTTTTGCATCAAAGCTTGTCTTAGTGAAGCAACAGGATTTGATAATATAAATCAAGAAAATAAAGACCAAAATGATTACAATTTTTTTGACAAAATAGATGTTAAAGAACATATGGAATTTAATTTACAAGAATTTAAATCTCTTATTTTGTCTCTTTCAAAAGTATTTTTGAATTCGGATTTTACAGAAATAGATAAAAACTTTTTTGAAGATCATTTATCTATACTTGATCAAACATATTTTTATCTTTCAGATGAGAGAAAACAGAAATATATTCAAAAGTTAGAAGAAGAAGTCAAAAATGAAAAAAGTAAGTATGATTATGAGCAATTAATAAAAAAGGCACTTAACTTAGTAGAGTATGAGAAACATGAATTTAAGCAAGAATTTATTCAATCACTTGCCGCTCGTTATTATAGTCAAAATAAAGAATGGGTTAGAGACAATTCAAAAGAGATATTTTTGGATTTTCCCTATCTTTATAAAACAGAAAATTATATATTATTTCGTGATGCAGTTGTAAAATGTGTAAATCAATTAATTAAAAAAGATATTTTAAATACGTTAACAAATGCTAATATAAATTTTGATAAAAAATATTCCATTCTTAAAAGATATGAAAATTATTTTCTTTTGCCAGATGAAAGAAACCAATCAAATAGAGATGTGAATAAATTCACACAAGACGAAAGAGAGGAAATTTCCGAATGTTTAATAGAACACGATTTCTACTTTCCAGATTTAGGAGAAGACATAACTGCATCTATGTGGTTATATTGCCATGAAATGGGCAAAATAATTTCTTTTTTAAAATTGGAAGAGAAATTCTTTGATTTCGCCAAAAAAACATGTTCTAGCAATAAAGAAAACAATAGTTTAATTGACCGATATTACTCCATTATTATTAAATACATGGAAAATTATAAAACTATATCAAAAGAACAACTTATACAATTTCAAGAAGACAAAAATTAACACTTGATTTTGCTAGAGTAATTTTTTTTAAAAAAAGGATAAATATATATAGGTATGTATGTTTTTTAAATAAAATTCAATTTTTTAATTTATAATGAGAATTGTAGTTTTAATCATTTCAATAATAATTTGTCGTATTTTAGGAGAATGTAAAAAACTATGGTTTTAATCATAGATTAAAAAATAAAATAATGTTACAATAGAACCTGACTTTTGGAGAATAGAGCAAAAATAAAGGAAGTTATATCTAAAGATATAAAAGGGTGAAAAAGGACTAGAGTAATAAATTAGAAAGAAAA
>CANRDP010000007.1 GCA_947629415.1 uncultured Bacilli bacterium | reverse complement strand
TAACTGAAAATACATAAAATTGCCTTTATTTAGCCACTTTTATTCGTTTCTTTTTGATTTAACTGTCAAAGATGAGACTATAACACAGTTTAATGGATAGAAAAAGAAAAAATTCTTTCATTAAAAAAGTAGCCCCAAGTGGAGGCTACAACGAGAGTTCGTTCATTCTAACAAGTTCAATGACGGCATGGGCTCTGCCCTTTACACCGAGTTTTTGCATCACATTGGATATATGATTCCGCACTGTCTTTTCCGATATAAAAAGACTAGAGGCAATTTCCTTCGTAGACATGTTCTTTATTAGAAGTTCGAACACCTCTTTTTCCCGTTTTGTCAAAATGGACGGCATAAGAAACTCCTCACCTTAGCGTATGATTCTTTTCTTTTTTGGTGCATTATTCCTTTTCATTTCGCAATTTTTCCATAATTTCTTCCGCAATTTTTTTCGGAACAATATTCGTTAATTCCGATAGTGAAGCCTTTTCCAAACTATCCATACTGGGATAGGCTTTTAAAAGCATTTCTTTTCTTTTCTTTCCTATTCCCGAGATGGAATCGAAAAAACCGATTCCCATGTGCTTTTCTCTTTTTTTACGATGAAATGTAATCGCATAACGGTGTACTTCATCTTGCATTCGCATTAAAAACAAAAATAATTTTTGATGTTCTTTCAATGAAATAATTTCATTATCTTTTATTAAATAAGCCGTATGATGATGATCATCTTTTGCTAATCCTGCTAGTGGAAGGGATATTCCCAATTGATTAAGGCTTTCTTTTGCAGCGTTCATTTGATTTTCCCCACCATCCACGATAATCAAATCCGGATAGGTGCCTCCTTCTTCTTTTATTCTTCGATAACGGCGAAAAATAACTTCTTTCATTGAAGCCAAATCATCTTTCCCCGAAGATTCACGGATATTATATTTCCGATACATAGAAGGAGCTTTCACGCCATTAATAAAACAAACCATGGCACCGATAGGTTCTTCTCCTTGTAGATGGGAATTATCGAATAATTCAATTCTCAAAGGTGCTTGCATATGCAATAATTGACCGAATTCTTCCAAAAGTGATAGCATATCATCTTCCAGTCTTGCCGTCATAAAATGTTCATCGATGGCATTTTTGGCATTTTCCAAAGCAAGAAGTAATTGATCTCTTTTGATTCCCCGACTCGGAACGAGAATGGAAATGGAAAAAACTTCTTTTAAACGTTCCTGTACCTTTTCATTTCCCAGCACAATTTCTTTTGGCAAATCGTGATTTTGATAATATTGATAAAGTAAAGAAATTTCTTGTTCCACGATATCTTCCTCTTCTTCGACGACAAAAATATTTTTTCCCAGAAGATTTCCATTCCGATATGTTAAAATGACAAGAGAAACATAAAAATCTCTGCTCGAAATCGCTACAATATCCCGAGAAATACGGTTTTGTGACATAATTCCCTGACGTTCGGAGATATATTGAATTGCCTCAAGAAGATCTTTATAATCTTTGGCTTTTTCATATTCCAAATTTTCACTTGCTTCTTTCATCTTTTGACGGATTTCCGATTGAATTTTTGTTGTATCTCCTCTTAAAAAACGCTGAATGTCTTCAATTAAAGGCTGATATTCTTCTTTGGAAATTTTATGAACACAAGGCCCCATGCATTGATGCAAATGATAATATAAACATGGAGCGGACGGAATCGTTTGACATTTTCTTAGCGGATAAAGTTTATTTAATAAATCAATCGTTTTATAGGTTGCCTGCGAGGAAGGAAATGGACCAAAATACACATAATTTTTATCATGATCGCGATAAGCAATTTTCAACAAAGGATCGCCGTTTTTCCGTAAAGCAATAAAAGGATAAGATTTCCCGTCTTTCAAAAGAATATTATATTTCGGATAATATTTTCGGATGAGATTCAATTCCAATAATAAAGCTTCTTTTTCCGAAGTCGTTTCAATCGTGTCAAAGTCATGAACTTCCAGAACCATGCGGAATACTTTTCCTTCCTGTGGACGAAAGAAATATTGTTTTACTCGTTTAATCAAGGATTTTGCTTTCCCCACATAGATAATCTTATTTTGAGCGTCTTTCATTAAATAAACGCCCGGAACAGGCTTTAATAAATCAATTTTCGCTTGCAATAATGCGTTCATTTTAAATTCACCACGGTGGCACCCATGCCCCCTTCATTCATACCGCCAAAACGGAACGATTCCACAAAAGATTGTTTTTTCAAATATTCCCAAACCGCATGTCGTAATTTACCGGTACCAAATCCATGAATGACACGAACAACATGATAATGCATCGTCAACGCATCATCAAAATATTTTGCCAAAACATCGATTGCTTCTTGCACATGCAAACCGATAAGATTACATTCCAAAGGTACTTGTTTTTCTAGGGAAGAAAAGCCGTAAAATTCGCTTTTCGTCTTTTTTTGAACTTTTGTCTGGGAAACTTTTCGAAGAAAGGACATCTTTACATTCATCGATAACCCGGAATCCAAAAGAACTCGTGCCGTATCTTTGGAAATTTTTTCGATAACACCAATAGCTTGAGAATCTTTTTCCCGTACTCTGTCACCGATGGCAAAACTTTCCTGAGATAAATATTCTTCTTCCTCTTCTTTTGATTCAAAACGATTTTCGATTTCTCTTTTTAAGGCAATAGCTTCATGCAATTTCGGTTCTTTTTTTGCTTTGAAACTTTCCATAATTTCTTCAATTTCCTTTTTCGTTTCAAGAACAAGTTTCTCTTTTTCTTCTTCTGCATTTTTTTCCAAACGCTTTTTTTCTTCCCGAACTTTTGCAAGTTCTTTTTCCATATGAGAGATTTCTTCATTCAATTTTTGATTCTGTTCTTCCAAAGTGGCTCTTAATTTATCTACTTCAAGCAATTTTTCGTTTAGAATTTTTAATCGATTTTCATTTTCGCTTTCCCGACTTTTCAAATATTTTTTGGCACTTTCCAAAATAAAAGGATTTAATCCTTCTTTGGAAGCAACTTCAAGACCATAACTTTTCCCTGCCACACCAAAACGAATCTTGTATTTTGGAGTAAGAATTTCTTCATCAAAAATCATGGAAGCATTTAAAATATAATCGTTTTCCAAAGCAAACGATTTTAATCCGTCATAATGAGAAGAAAGTAAGGCAAAAGCATTTTTCTGATGAAGGAATTCGATTACACCAACACCTAATGCTTCACCATCTTCAGGTGATGTTCCACTACCAAGTTCATCAATGATGACAAAAGAAGTTTCATGGATATCTTCCAATGCTTCCTTTAGCATATGAATATGTGCCGTGAAAGTAGAAAGCTGATCCTTCAGCGACTGTTCATCTCCGATATCCACAAACAAATTCGTAAAATAAGGAAGAATTGCTTCATCACAAGGGATAGCAAGTCCCGCCTGATGCATATAAATCAATAAACCGACGGTTTTCAGACAAACCGTTTTTCCTCCCGCATTCGGGCCGGTAATCAGAACTATTTTTTCTTTATCAAAAACGAAAGAATTTGCCACGACTTTTTCTTTTGCAATCAAAGGATGTCGGGCATTTTGCAATGAAAAGGAATTATTCTCGCTGATTTCGGCAATCGTTGCTTTCATTTCTTGAGCCAAAGCAACTTTGGCAAAAAGGAAATCCAAAGAAGAAACGATAAATACATCTTCTTTAAGAACATCCACTTCTTTGGAAACTACTTTGGCTAAATCCCGCAAAATACGCAATATCTCTTCTTTTTCTTCTTCTTGAAGCGATTGAATTTTTTGATTGGATTTCATGATTTCCACCGGTAAAATAAAAGCTGTATTCCCTGATGCGGAAATGCCGATAGTAACTCCGTCAATTTGATTCTTATACGAAATAGAAATCGGTAAAGCAAGACCCTGCTCTCTTAAAACAAGGCGCTCGGAATTTAAGTATTTTTTATATCGATCCAATAGAGATTGATGCAGTTTACTTTGTCCATTCATTTCTTGTTTTATGGCATTCCGGATACGATACAAAGCCGTACTTGCATGATCGTAAATATCCAAATTTTTTGTAATCACGGAATCAATACGATTCTTTAAGGATTCCAAAGGATTTAAGCGTAAAAGGTATCTGTTCAGACAAGGATACGATTCGTTTTCCTCAAAAAAATCCAAAATTTCTTTCACATTTTCCAGCAAATCTCTTATACCGACGAAAAAAGAAATATCTCCGGTTCCTTCTTTTTTTAAAACCGATAAGAAAGGCATCAAATTCTTATGATAATGAATCGGAGGTAAAGAATGACTATCGGCATAACTCATTGCTTCCTTTAGGTCTTCCAAAGTATCTTTTAAATCTTCTTTGGAAAGCATGGTTAAAGATTCTGCTTGAAAAGACGCGATTTCTGTATGTGTAAAACCTTTTAATTTTGCACAAATTTTATCAAATTCCAGCTTAGAAGCAACGTTTTGCATAAAAATCACCTTCTTTATTTTATCATCTTCTTTTATTTTTCTCATTGTTTTTGTTATTTTATGTTAAGATAAATATATGAAATATGTAACTATTCCCATTTCCAGCGAAGAAAAAGACAAAATTATGGATTTTTATCAAGAAAATAAAATAGAAAATCCCAATGACTATGTTCTTTTTGCTGCGAAATCTTATGAAACGCAAATTTTGATTTATACATCCAAAAAAGGTTATAAAGTGCTCTATCAAGGTGAAGAACCATTGAAAGAAGCTACGATTCTTTTTCCTATGGCAAAAGAAAATGTACCAAAAAAGAAAAAAGAAAAAACAGTTTTCATCGACTATTCCGACCAAATCGGCAGCGATGAAGTAGGAACAGGCGATTTATTTGGTCCTCTTATCGTTACCGCTTGCTCTTTTTGTCAGAAAAATAAAGATTTATTTTCGAATTATCATATTGATGATTCCAAAAAAATATCCGATGATTATATTTTAAAAATTATCCCTGAAATTGCGGAAAATTTTATTCTTTCCCAATATACGCTTATGCCAATACAATATAATGATTTGATTCAAAAAGGATGGTCCATGAATAAAATAAAAGCATATTTGCACAATAAAGCACTTCTTTCTTTATCGAAAAAAGTCAACTATGCACATGCCTATATCGACCAATTTTGTTCCAAAGAAAAATATTTTTCCTACCTGAATACGGAAAAAAATATTTTTATGCCCATTATCTTTTCCACGCAGGGAGAAAGCCATTTCCCCAGTGTTGCTGTCGCATCAATGGTTGCTCGATACTCCTTTTTAAAAGCAATGGAGAAAATGGAAAATGCTTATAAATTCAAATTTCCCAAAGGATCCGGGAAAGCCGCGGATGAAGCTCTTCTTCGTTTCTTGGAACTCTTTGGAAAAGATGAATTAAAATATGTTTTAAAAACAAACTTTTCTAACGTCAAAAATCTTTCTTCTTTTTAAAAATCATCTCTTATATAAAAATTCTTCTTTGGAAAATATCCATAAAATTTCCACGATAAAGAAAAAATTCTTTTTATTCTTCCTTCAATATTTTTTGGACTCTTTTGAATTCCGCATCGGGATCACAGGTAAAAGTCATTGATTTTTTTGTTGTCGGATGAATAAAAGTCAATTGATAGGCATGAAGCATTTGTCCTTTATCTGTCAATGGTTGATATTTTCTTCCATAAACAAAATCCCCAATAATCGGATGTTTTATATATTCCAAATGTACACGGATTTGATGTGTTCTTCCTGTTTCCAATTGACACGACAAAAAGGTAGCATTTTTATATCTTTCCAGTACATGAAAATGTGTAACCGCTTCTTTTCCGGAATCTAAATTTACAGCCATTTTCAGGCGATTATATGGATCTTTTCCAATCGGTGCACGTACTAAAATCTCATTATTTTCCAAGATTCCTTCCGCTAATGCATAGTATTCCCGATGCATGGTTTTATCTTTCAATTGACTGGCTAAAAATAAATGCGCGGCATCATTTTTGGCAACAACAATCAATCCGGATGTATCTTTATCGATACGATGAACAATTCCCGGTCGAATCATACCGTTAATGGAAGAAAGACTCTCCTTACGATGCAACAAAGCATTCACCAATGTACCACCGGAAAAATGTCCGTTTGCGGGATGAACTACCATACCGCGAGGTTTATTGATAACGAAAAGATCCTCATCTTCGTAAAGTATATTCAAAGGTATATCGCTTTCCACGATTTCCAAGACTTTTTCTTTCAATGGTTCATAAGTAATTTCATCAAAACGTTTCAATCGATAAGAGCTTTTTACTTGCCGCTGATTTACCAAAACATTTCCTATATTAATCGCTTTTTGAATATAGGAACGGGATTTATCGGAAATTTTCAATGTCAAAAAAGCATCTAAACGCAAATTTTCATTTTCTTCTTCAACAATAAATTTATTCATGATCTTGCCCGGAAATGGTTTCTTTTTCATCCGATTTTGTTTTCTCTTCTTTTTTATCATCCATAAATAATCCGATAACGATAAAAACAAGCGAAACGGTTAAGCACATATCCGCAAAATTAAAAACGGGAAAATCTCCGATTAAAGGAAGATGAAAATCCAAAAAATCGATTACCCCGGGTTTTATACCGATGACTTTTAAAAAACGGTCGATTAAATTTCCAATACAACCGGGAATAACCAAATAAAGTCCTATGCGCATAAAAATTCCCATAGTATAAAAATGTTTGACAAAATACCAGATGGCAAGAGTCGCTCCTGCAATAGAACAAAGCATCAAAAGAAAAGTTCCTATTTCATAATTGCCAAGCATTCCCGCAAACCCACCGGGATTATATACCAAAGTAAAATAGAAGAATCCATCAAGAACAGTGATTTTATGCGATGGTGTATTTAATAAGATTTGTTCCATGGTAAATTTTGTAATCATGTCAATAGCCACAAGCAAAACCATCACATATAAGTGATGTTTAAAAAAGAAAAAGAATCCTTTTTTACATGCTTCCAAAATTTTATTCATGTTTTTCTAATTCCTTTTTGCAACGAGAACAAATATGAGCTCCTTCGTATTCCTCCAGTTGATGGAAATATTGCCAGCAACGATCACATTTTTCACCATCATGGCGTAAAACATCAACAAAAAGATGTTCATATTCTTTTTGTGCTTCATCGACTTCATTATCGGAAACAATAAACAGCAAATTTCTTTCTTCTTTGGTAAATGCATTCAAAATTCTTTTTGCTATGTCATCTTTTGCTTTTAACATTACCTTTGCTTCCAAGGAAGAGCCGATTTTTCCCTCACTTCTTGCCTCTTCCAGTGCTTTCATGACATCATTACGTATGGATAAGAAATCATGATATTCGTCTAAAATTGCATTCTCTACTTTTTCTTTTTTCGGCATACTTTCCAAAACAATATATTTTTCCTTATCTTCGTAAGGAAGATATTTTTGTACTTCTTCCATGGTAAATGCAAGTGTCGGTGCCAAAAGAAGTGAAATTTCGCGTATTATTTTAAATAGTACTGTTTGAATTTCACGGCGCAACGGTGCATCTTTATGATCACAATACAAAGGATCTTTTGCAATGGACAGATAGAAAGCGGAAACATCCTGAGTTAAAAAAGTGAGAATCTCCTGAATCATATTGGCAAAATTATATTGTTCATATTCTTCCAAAGCAATATTTTTGACTTCTTTTAAACGTTCCAGAACATATTGTGAATACTTGGAAAATTTTTGCACGGCATCTTTTTTATAATTGAAGGTTTCCTCGCCATCGGAAAGATTTGCCAACATAAATTTAAAAGTATTACGAATCTTTCGATATGTATCGGCACAGGTTTTCAGAATGGCATCGGAAATACGTACATCGGATTGATAATCCACAGTAGCGGTATAGAGTCTTAAAATATCCGCACCATACACATTGATTACTTTATTCGGATCAATACCATTTCCTAAAGACTTTGACATCTTATTGCCATTTCCATCCAAAACAAAGCCATGACTTACAACACAACGATAAGGTGCTACACCTTCTGTAGCCACCGAGACGATTAAAGAAGCATTAAACCAACCACGATATTGATCGCAGCCTTCCAAATACAAATCCGCGGGAAATTTCAATCCTTTTTCCACCATAACGGCTCGCGAAGAAGAACCGGAATCAAACCAAACATCCATGATGTCCATTTCTTTTCGAAATGGTGCCAGATCTTGATGTTTTTCCTTATAACCTTTGGGTAATAAATCTTCGACATTTCTTGTAAACCAAACATCACTTCCATATTCCCCGATTAATTCCTCGATAAAATCAAATACTTCTTTTTCCATCAAAGCATTTCCATTTTTATCATAAATAATCGGTAAAGGAACACCCCAGGCTCTTTGACGGGAAATACACCAGTCTTCACGATCTTTGATCATATTGTGCATACGAATACGACCCCATTCCGGGACCCATTGAACTTTATCGATTTCTTTTAATAAATCCTCACGAATGAGATCAATGGAACAGAACCATTGTGGCGTAGCACGGAAAATAACCGGTTTTTTTGTTCTCCAATCATGCGGATAAGAGTGAACAATCGTATTTTTTGCAAGCAAAGCATGAACTTCATCCAACATTTTCAAAACTTCTTCATTGGCTTTTTCATAGAAAAGTCCTTGCAGTCTTTCTCCCGTTGTCTCGTCCATATTTCCGTGTTCATCCACCGGACAATAAGGTTCCAATTGATATTTTCTTCCTACTTTATAGTCATCTTCACCATGTCCCGGTGCGGTATGTACACATCCGGTACCGGCATCACTTGTAACATGATCTCCCAAAATAATTATCGATTCCCGAGGATATAAGGGATGCTTGGTTTTAATATATTCCAATTCTTTTCCCAAAAAAGTTTTTAATAATTTCACGGAAGAAAGTTGTAATTCGTCCTTTAATCTATCTTTTAAAGAAGTCAAGAAAACAAGTCTTCCTTTCTCCGTTTCAAAAAGACCATACTCCAAATCCGGATTCAAACAAATAGCTAAATTTGCAGGAATCGTCCAAGGTGTTGTCGTCCAAATGACAAATGAATCCTGTGGAGTTAAAATTCCTTTTCCATCCAAAACATCAAATTTCACATATATGGTTGTCGCAGAAACATCTTGATACTCTATTTCCGCTTCGGCAAGAGCAGACTCGCTGGACGGAGACCAATACACCGGCTTCAGTCCTTTAAAAATCAGCCCTTTCAATGCCATTTCCTTAAATACATGAATTTGTGCCTTTTCAAATTTTTTATCCAACGTAACATAGCGATGATCAAAATCCGCCATAATACCAAGTCTTTTCACTTGATTCATCTGACGATCTACTTGTTTTTTTGCATATTCTTCACATTTTTTTCGAAAATCACATAAAGGAATTGTTTTCCGATTTACTCCGGATTTTGTCACTGCCGTTTCAATGGGCAAACCATGTGTATCCCAACCCGGAATAAAGGGCGTATAATGACCACTCATCGCTTTGTAACGTAAAACGATGTCTTTTAAAATACGATTCAGCATGTGTCCGCAATGCATATCTCCGTTTGCATAAGGAGGACCATCGTGCAACATGAAGCACGGATCTTTTTCATGTTTTTTCAAAATCTTTTCATATAAATTGTCCTGATACCATTCCTCAAGCATTTTTGGTTCTTTTTGAGACAAATTTCCCCGCATTTCAAAATCGGTTTTTCCCATCAGCAAAGTTTTATTAACTTCCATATTTTTCCTCCTAAAAAAAATAAAAACGTCCTTCTAAGGACGCCTATACGACGCGGTACCACCTCAGTTCCCGAAACATTGGGCTCTTCATTTTTTTTAACGCATTATTACGGAGAAGAATACTTTACTTTCCTCTTCTCAGCTCCAGAAGGATCCGTTTCTGATTTTTTTTACCTTTTTGCACCAAACAAAGGCTCTCTTTCAAAAGAAAATCAGGCGTCTGTTTCTTTCATTGCCATTGAAGTAATTATGGCATAATTTTAAAAGGCATGCAAATATTTATGTAAAAGATTAAAAATCTTATAAAAAAAATGTACAATAATTGTATAATTTGTCGAAAGTGTGCTAAAATGTGCACGTAAATTTTTCATAGTAAAAATTACATAAATAGGAGTTTCAATATGATTTATGTTCTTTATAATTCAGTAGCAAATAATAAAAATAAAAATGAAAAACTGGAAAACTATCAAAAAGAAGGAATGATTTTAAAAGATGTTTTAGATTTAGATTATCGTGATTTTTTTCAAAATCTCTTGGAAAATGATGTAATTTATCTTTTCGGTGGTGACGGAACGATAAATTATTTGGAAAATGAAATTTCCATAGATGAATTGGAAAATGATATTTATCTTATTCCGTCTGGAACCGGAAATGATTTTTATCATGATGTGATAAAAGGAGAAGAAGAAAAAATTCTTTTAAATCCTTATTTAAAAAATCTCCCTACCGTCGAAGTAAACGGAATCAAAAGAAAATTTATCAACGGAATCGGATTCGGTATTGACGGGTATTGTTGTGAAGTCGGAGATGAATTGAGAGCCAAATCCGATAAACCGGTAAATTATACCAGTATTGCCATTAAAGGTTTACTTTTCCATTTTAAACCGAGAAATGCAAAAATTTCGGTTGATGGAAAAGAATATGAATTTCAACATGTATGGCTTGCTCCCTCGATGAAAGGTCGCTTTTATGGTGGAGGTATGATGGTAGCTCCAAATCAAAATCGTAACGAAAAAGGTGTTGTTACCGTTGTTATTTATAAAACAAGAAGTAAATTAAAAGCTTTAATGACTTTCCCTTCCATTTTTAAAGGAGAACACATTAAAAAAGAAAAAATGGTGAAGATATTCAAAGGAAAAGAAATTGTTGTTACTTTTGATCGTCCCACTCCACTTCAAATTGACGGGGATACGGTTCGTAATGTCATCACATATAAAGTTCATGCTTAAAAATGATTAAACTTATTTTATTACTTCTCTCTTTCGGTATTGCTCTTTGGGAAATTCTTATTACCCCAGTAGATGCTATCTATTTACAAATTCTTTTATTTTTCGTTTACGCAATAGCAAATATTTTATTGGAAATTTTTCTGTTTTTTCTTTTGTCTTTTCTTATTGGATTACCGATTAATACCAAAAAAGAAAATCATCAATATAATGCTTTTTATCGAAAAATCTTGGTTTTTGCCACCAGAATTTGCTTTTCTTTATTCAGTATTCAAATAAAAAAAGAAGGAATCGAAAAATTGCCAAAAGATAGTAATTTTTTAATTACTTTCAATCATCGTTCGAATTTGGATTCCATGGTAATGGATGTCGTATTGAAAGACTATCCTTTGGTTTTTGTTGCCAAGAAATCTTTATTCAAAATTCCTTTTTTCGGAAAAATGCTTCATGCCATCGGATATATAAAATTGGATCGATCCAATCTCAGACAAGAATATATTGCAATTTGCGACGGAATTGAATTATTAAAACAAGAGAAATGTTCTGTTGGAATTTCTCCGGAAGGAACAAGAAATTTTACCGATCAACCACTTTTGCCTTTTAAAATCGGTTGTTTTCGTTTGGCCACAAAATCGCAAAAACCTATTGTTATCTCCCTTGTTTTCGGAACGGATCAAGTTAAAAAAAATATCTTGTTCAAAAAGCATATCGTCTATTTCAAAATTGTCGATGTTTTAAATTATGAAGATTACAAAGATCTAAATCATCAGGAAATTGCCAATTTAATTCATCAGAAAATGTTGGATGGTTTAAACGTCCAAACGAGTCAAAAATATAAAAGCAAAAATTAAGACAGTTCAGATCCAATGTAAACAGAAAGAGCCAAACGGAAATAAAAGTTTGGTTCTTTTTCTATCTACTTGATGTCTATCTTAAAATATATGCTTTCCTGCTCACTTTTTTCTTCCAATAGTGTCACAAACAAAAAAGTTTTTTATTGATTTCATTTTCAATTTTTGTTTTTGCTTTGCGAAACCATTTTCTTGCCTCTTTCATATTTTTTTCAATACCAAAACCACAAGAATAGCAATATCCTAAATTCCATTGTGCATCCATAAAATCTTGCTCTGCAGCTCTTTTATACCATTTTAGAGCCATAGCATAATTTTGCGGTACACCTTCACCATAAAAGTAGCAATCTCCAAGCAAATTTTGCGATATAGCATTCCCTTTTTTCGCATTATTTTCATGAAAATCAAAATCTATCTTATAATCAAAAAGTTGATGTTTTAATTTTTCAGCGGACTTATACCATTGAATTGCCATAGTAATATTTTTTCTTTTTCCATGACCATAAAAATAACATTTTCCCAAAAAAAATTGTGCCTGTGCATTCCAAAGGTTGCAGGCATCTTCGGTTGCAACTTTCTGAAAACATTCAAAAGCTTTTTTATAATCTTGCTTAATATCTTTACCGGCATAGTAATGTATTCCTAGATAAAATAAAGCGAGACTATCCCCTTTTTCTACTTTCGATTGAAGGCTTTTTATTTTTTTTGATATCGTTTCCTTTTTATGATTTTCTTTCATTAAAAACCTGCTTTCTTCATTATTTATATAAAGAGTGATTTTATTTTATCATTTTTCTTTTAAATAAGTAATAAAAGAAAAAAATTATAAATAATGAGACCTTTTTACCAAAAATACATGTCAAAATTACTCTTTCGTTACCTATCGTTCATCATCGTCACACTTTGACTTAGCAAATGAAAAAAAGACTTAAAAAGTGTAATTTTGCATTTCCTAAGATATTATTTTCTCATAAAATACTTAGACTTGAATGTCGAATTTTATAAAAAAAGACGGATACATTGTATCCATCTGGTGCATTCAATATGGGGCGATTGATGAGAATCGAACTCACGCGTGTCTGGTTCACAGCCAGATGTGTTAACCACTTCACCACAATCGCCATATCCCTTTGACAACATTGTTATTCTACTTCATTCATTTTTTCTAGTAAAGGCTTTTTTTCAAATCAACAAAAAAAGTAGACACATAGGCAAGAATTCATTATAATAAAAGAGCATTTTTTAAGGAGAAAACGTATGGCAAATAATTATATAGTAGTTACGGATTCATGTTCGGATTTACCACAAGATTTGGTGGATATGTATCATCTTCCCGTTTATCCGATGGAATTTGTTTTGGATGGGAAAAATTATAAAAATTATCCCGATGAACGAGAAATAAATTTAAAGGAGTTTTATGCTTTATTAAAAGCCGGTCATACCGGTTCAACGGCACAAATATCTCCCTCTGGTTTTTTAGACTTCTTTACTCCGTTCTTGGAAAAAGGATTGGATATTTTATATATTGCATTTTCCAGTGCTCTTTCGGGTACATACAATAGTTCTTTGGTTGCTCGAGATATTTTAAAAGATAAATTTCCCGAACGGAAAATCATTTGCATCGACACGCTTAGTGCTTCCACAGCAGAAGGAAAAATTACTATTTGTGCTTGCGAAAATTTAAAAAATGGAATGAGTATAGAAGAAAACGAAAAAGACATTCGTGAAAAAATTCCCTCTTTGGCCGTTTGGTTTACCGTTGATGATTTAAATTGTTTAAAAAGAGGTGGAAGATTATCTGCGACTGCCGCATTTTTCGGAACTTTACTAGGAATAAAACCCGTTTTACATGTAAGTGATGAAGGAAAATTAATTCCGATGCAAAAATGTCGCGGTCGAAAAGCTTCATTAATTGCTTTATTCAATCAACTGAAAGAAGATGCATTGGATTTGGAAAATGATATTATTTATATTGCTTCCGCGGATGCCGATGACGAGGCTCTTGAAATGGGAAAGCGTATTCAAGAAGTATTACATGTTAAAAAAGTCATTTATTCGCATATCGGTCCTGTGATTGGTATGCATTCCGGTCCCGGCACTTTCTTAGTTTCTTATTTCGGTAAAAAACGATAAAATTCTCTTTTGAAAACGAAAAAGAAAAATCAATTGCCATGGTTTCTTTATGGTATACTATTTTTAAATGGAAAAAATATAGGAGGATAATATGCAAGAAAATATTCGGTTCTTCGCTTTAGGTGGATTAGATGAAAACGGAAAAAATATGTTCGTTTTGGAAATTCAAGACAATATTTTTGTTTTGGATGCCGGTATTAAATATCCGGATCGTCATACTCCGGGAATTGATGTCATCATTCCAGATTATCAGTATCTAATCCAAAATAAATCCAGAGTGAAAGCTTATATTATTTCGCATGGTCATGACGATCAAATGGGTGCTCTTCCATATATTTATCAACAAGTACCTGCTCCGATTTATTGTTCACGTGCCACGAAATGTATGATTGAACGTAAGACATCCGATTATCGGTTGAATACGAAAATTCAATATGATTTTCATTTGGTAAAAAGTGGTGAAACGGTAGATATTTGCGGCAGAAAATTTATTTTTGTCGAAATGACACATGCTATGCCCGAATCTTTTGCAATTGCGATTGATACCGCAAATGGATATATCTTCTATACTTCGGACTTTATCGTGGATTATGGAGCACCGATGCATCATCAAATGGATCTGGAATTATTGGCTCAAATTGCCAAAAAAGGAGTTTTACTTTTATTATCGGAATCTTGTGACGCCGAAAAAGCCGGTCACACTTCTCCAAAACATCGTTTAACTCCCTATATCCAAAATCTCTTTACCGAATCTATTGGCAGAACTTTTATCAGTTTATATTCTCAAAATGCTTTTAATCAAAAAGAAGTCATCGATTTAGCGCTGAAATATAATAAAAAAATCTTCTATATTAACGAAGAAGATTTCAAATTAATCAACGAATTGGAATATACTTCAAATCCCATACCAAGAGAAAATATTGTTTCCTTGGAAGATATAAGCCGTATAAGAGAACAAGATTTGATTATTCTCATTACCGGTGCCGGAGAAGGTTTATTTCAGTCTTTACAAGAAATATCCAATGGTATTATTCGCGGAAGAAAAATCGAATTCAAGGATACCGACACTTTTGTTTTGGCCTCTCCTTCTGTTTCGGGGACGGAAATCATCTCCATTCAGGCAACCGATGACATTTATAAAACCGGTGCCCGAATCGTGAATTTGACCCGAAAAGATATTGCCAGTATGCATGCTCAGGAAGAAGATTTGAAAATGATGTTGGCCTTAATGAAACCAAAATATTATCTTCCCTTAAAAGGTGAATATAAAACCTTGATGGCAAATGCCCGTATTGCACTCAATTCTTCTTTAGGTTTTAATCATAACAATATTTTTGTGTATGATAACGGAATGATTCTTCTCTTGACGGATGGGAAAGCTTCTACCGATTTCAATAATTCTATTCCTACCGGTGATTTATTAATTGATGGAAATTCCATCAATTCTATTAATGATGTTATTATAGAAGAAAGACAAAAAATGGCTTGTGACGGAATTATCGTCTTAGCCGTTACCATCTCCAAAGAAAAGAAAGAAATTATTGCCGGACCGGATATCCAGATGCGTGGTTTTATTTTTCTAAAAGATTCGGAAAATATCGTCAAACAAATTCAAACACTTTTTTTAGAACAAGTAAAAATTTATTTATCCGGTTATTATACGAAAAAAAGTGAACTCACGGAAAAGATTTGTGATAAAATAAGTCGGTATGTAAAAAAAGAAACGGGAAAGAATCCTTTAATTTTCCCCAATATTCTCGATTTAGATTAAAAGAAGGTGGAAGTATGGAAATTCGAAATATTGCAATCATTGCACATGTTGACCATGGAAAAACAACTTTAGTCAATCAATTATTAAAATATTCCGGAACCTTCCGGGATAATGAAACCATTCAAGATCGTGTATTGGATAGTAATGATATTGAACGTGAGCGTGGTATCACTATTTTAGCCAAAACAACGGCGATCGATTATAAAGGTGTACGAATCAATATATTGGATACTCCAGGCCATGCCGATTTCGGTGGTGAAGTGGAAAGAATCATGAATATGGTTGATGGTGTTTTACTTGTAGTCGATGCATTTGAAGGAACGATGCCGCAAACACGTTTTGTATTAAAAAAGGCTTTGGAAGCCCATGTGAAACCTGTTGTCGTCGTAAATAAAGTCGATCGTCCCTTTGCTGATCCCGAGCGAGTAGTCGATGAGGTTTTGGAATTATTTATGGAACTTGGCGCAGATGATGATTTATTGGAATTTAAAACCATTTATTGCTCTGCTTTAAAGGGCACTTCATCCTATTCCAAAGATTTAGCGGAACAAAAAGAAGGAATGGATCCTATTTTTGATACTATTTTAAAAGAAATTCCCGCTCCGGATACCAATGTTCATGGCTTTTTGCAATTTCAACCGGCTTTATTGGATTATAACGACTATGTCGGAAGAATCGGCATCGGTAGAATCAAATCAGGAACTATTCGTACCGGAGAAATGGTTGCTTGTTGCCGAAATGATGGCTCAATAAAAAATTTCAAAATTCAGAAACTTTATGGTTTTTTAGGATTGAAAAAAATCGAAATAAACGAAGCATCTGCCGGAAATATTGTTGCTATTGCCGGTTTAAGTGATCTTTCCGTCGGTGAAACCATTTGCGATTGCAATCATATTCTTCCTCTTCCGAAATTACGTATTGACGAGCCCACTTTGCAAATGACTTTTGGGGTCAATTCCTCGCCTTTTGCTGGAAAAGAAGGAGATTTATTAACCTATTCCAAAATTGAAGAACGATTATTCCGGGAATGTCAAAAAGATGTATCTCTTCGTGTAGAAAAAATCCCGAATAGTGAATCTTTCATTGTCTCCGGGCGCGGAGAGTTGCATCTTTCCATTTTGATTGAAAATATGCGCCGTGAAGGATTTGAATTGCAAGTTTCCAAACCTGAAGTTATTTTAAAGAAAGAAAACGGCAAAATTCTCGAACCTTATGAAGATGTTCAAATTGATTGTCCCGAGGAATATTTGGGAAATATTATGGATTCTTTCGGTGCTCACGGAGGAGAACTTGTTCACATGGCTTATAATCAAAATCAGGTTCGTGTCAATTACATTGTACCCTCACGTGCACTTCTCGGCTTTACCACTTCTTTTTTGACAATGACAAAAGGATATGGAATCATCAACCATACTTTTTGTGAATATAGAGAAAAATTAAAAATGTCTGTCGGAGAACGGAATGTCGGTGTACTTGTTTCCACCGATAATGGACAAGCTACTCCTTATGCCATTCAACATGTCGAAGAACGCGGAACACTTTTTATCGAACCGGGGACACAAGTCTATGAAGGTATGATTGTCGGTGAAAATCGCTACGATATGGATCTCGCCGTCACCGTCGTAAAAGCAAAAAATTTAACCAACATGCGATCATCTTCCAAAGATACTACGGTCGTATTGAAAACACCGAGAAAAATGTCTCTTGAAGAATGTCTGGATTATATCAATACCGATGAACTGGTCGAAGTCACGCCTTTAAATTATCGGATGCGAAAAAAGATTCTTGATACCGTGGAACGAAAGAAATTTGATGCACACAATAAAAAGATTGCTCAAGAGGAAGAAAAATAAATTTTCTTCCGTTTTATTTTGCTACGATCATAATAATTATGATAGCAACAATCAAAACACCAAACACCGCGAGTAAGGTAGAACTTGCCCGCAAATTATTGCCAACAAAACTGTAGGTTACTTTTCCGCTATCCGAAGAAGGATTTGGGCCGGCAAATTTCCCTTTGTCTAAAACAAAAATATTATCACCTTCAACGTTAATTAAACAAATATCCTTTGTTACGATTCTTTGGGCATTATTGTAATTTACCATTGTTCCTTCCGGGTAGGGTACATATTCTTTCCCATTATAAATGGCAATAAATTTGGAATTTTCTCGTTTCAGATAAAAAACTTTTTCTTCACCATTTGCTTTTTTTAAAATAAATTTCGTTTTCATATTTACCTCCTTAAAAACTATTCTCTACTTTATTATAAAAAATATTAAGAACACAAGCACTGATACCAGTAACAAAATATTGAATCATAAAAATGATGTAATACAAGGTAAGAGTATTTTCATTACTGGGAAGAAAATCAACGAAAATGAGTCCGGTAGATAAAAACCAAATTGCAGCAACAAAATTAAATATTGCCGCTATTTGAAGTGTCTTTAAATATCCTTCCGAAGTAATCAGCACATGCCTTTTCACCTTGATCATGGCACGTATACATTGTACAATTGCGACGGTATTGATGATGGATAAAACGATAATAATGATTTGTGAAATCCAATCGATGGGTAAAAAAAGAAAAACATAGGTAGAAAAAAATAAAATGGTTGCAACTAAATTCGCAAAGAAAAAAGATTTTGTTTCTTTTGATTCCGTAAGATTAAAATAAGGATTTTTATAAGGAACCGTAACGCTTGCTTTTTTATCTTTCATTTTTTCATTGGTAACTTCATCGAAATTTTCAATATCTTTTGTAATCAGTTCTTCTACTGTATAATGAAAATATTCCCCGATACGAATCAGGATTTTAATATCCGGCATGGATTTTGCTGTTTCCCATTTACTTACTGCTTGACTTGTAACATAAAAAATGGAGGCAATATCTTCTTGCTTTAAACCTGATTTCTGTCTTAAATATTTCAAATTTTTTGCAAAATAATCAATTTCCGTCATTTCGTTTACCTCACAATTTTATTTTACTTATCCCCTGTAAAAAAAATCAACCAATAGTTGGTTGTTTATACCAACTGTTAGTTGATAAATGATAGAAAACAATTTTTTAACCGAATTTTTCACTTTTTTACCATCTTTTGCACAACAAAATATGCAGATGCAAAAGCAAAAGCAATATTGTATCCTCCGGAATCTCCGTCAATATCTAACATTTCACCGCAGGGATAAATCTGAGGTAAAGTATAAAGTGCTCCATCTTCATTTAAGCAATGAAAATCAATTCCTCCTGAAGTAACTTGAGAATGTTCCAAAGGATATAGTCCTTTAATATCTAATGAAAAATCTTTAATCACTTGCAAAGGCGAATTTCCCTTTTTTATGTGCCACATCCATTCCTCTGCCAATTCCTTTCCTACCATTCTTTCCAAATTTTCTTCCAAAGAAAAATCCGGATGAAAGACAATTTTTTTTAGTTCTTCTTCATTATATCTCGGAGCAAAATCGATATGAACACGATAGCCATCAAAATTATATAAATGCAATCTTGCCAACTTTGCAGAGGCATTAAACGTAACAATTCCCGATATTCCATCTTTTTTAAACAGAATTTCTCCATTTTCTTTAAAAATGCATTGTTCTTTATAAAATAATCGAAGTATAACCGAATAACGCTTCCCTTCTAAATTCTTATTTCGATATGAAGAAGTATAAAGAGGAGTCAATGATGGACTGCAAGGAGTCAAAGGAATTGCTAATTTATCATAAAATTTTCTTTTTTCTTCGACCAAATATCGATAAGAAAAACCACCTAAAGCAAGGATACATGCATCAAAAAAAAGTTCTTCGTCTTGTAAACAAATTTTTACTCCATTACCCTCTTTTTTTATATCTAACACTTCCGTGGATGTTCGTATTTCGACATTGCTTTTTTTCAATGCGTGCAAAAATAAAGAAACTACTTGTTTACCGGATTCACTTAAAGGATAGGTTCTTCCTTCTTCATCATCAAAAGTAAGTAGACCTAATTGCGAAAAAATTTCTTTTTCGTTTTTCATAAAATCTTCCATATATTTTTTTGCCAAAAACGGATTTGAATAATGCGTATAATCCATGGGATGATGAAACAAATTACATCGTCCGTTCCCGGATACTTTCAGCCGTTTTCCGATCTCCTTATCTTTTTCAAACAATACGCAAGAAATATTCTTCTTGGAAAGAAGAAAAGCACTCATGAGACCGGCAGGGCCACTACCGATAATTGCAACACTTTTCATATTTTCATTATAGCTTTTTTTTATTGATTTCCCAATGTTTTTTTTGTTATCATAATTAAAAAGGAGATCTCACTATGATTTTGCTCATTGGTCCATCTGCAGTAGGAAAAACAGAGGTTGCAAATGAGCTTTTTCATTTATTTCACATAAAAAAAGTCGTAACCCACACAACACGATTACCGCGAAAAAACGAGGTAAATGATATTGACTATCACTTTGTCACAAAAGAAACTTTCTTGGAAATGAAAAAGCAGAATGTTTTCGTGGAAACAACTTACTATAACGACAATTATTACGGAACTTCCCGAAAGGAATTAGGAAACAATAAAGTAATTATTGTCGATCCAAACGGAAAAAATGCTTTTCTTTCTTTAAAGGATCCCTCCATCATTATTTTTTATTTAAAAGCAGATGATGAAACCCGAAAAAAAAGAATGATGGAACGTGGTGATAGTGAAGAAAATATTCAAAAACGCTTAAAAAAGGATTTAAAATGGTTCAATAAAGAATCGGAATATGGTGCCGATTATATTTTAGATAGTTCAAAATATTCCATTGAAGAGTTAGCCAAAAAAATTTTTGAACTTTATCATGCGCATTTTCAAAATATTAAATGACATCTTCCACTCCGGATACTGTGTCGCTATTCGTAATCGTAAGGAAACGCATAAACGCGGCAATTAATACGAAAAGCACGGCAATAAGAAAAGTAAAATTTGCTTGAGATGGATTTTTTTTGTAAGTTTTATAGGCAGCATAGGAAAAATATAAAGTAACAATTAAAATAATCAAAGAAGATATTTCGCTCTTTTGTATTGCTCCTTTTTGAAGATTCCCGGTTGGATCCTCGCCTTTTGCCACACGAATTAAATCGGCTAAAACATAGATGGATATAAAAAGAGCAAGGATTGTGAATATGACAGCAATAATTTGTGTCTTATACTGCTTTATTGTTTCCCTTGCTTCTTCATTCATATCAAAAGATATGATTTTTTTATGTAATTTATTTTATTTTATTTTATTGAAATTTTACTTTTATCCCGATAGACTCGGATTCTTTCTTCCAATTCATTTACCAATAAAGGTATTTCATCTAAGGATTTTAATTTTCCTCCACTGGCATTGGCATGTCCGCCACCGCCGAAATGCGTAGCAACCTCATTGATTGGCATTTCTTTACTTCGTATGGAAAGTCGCCATTCGTTCTTTTCCACATCTTCGGTAATACTCATCCAAACTTCAATATCTTCCAAATTGCTCATCAAAGAAAGATTATCTTTTCCTTGACCCGGCGTAATATTTAAACGTTTTACATCTTCATCTTTTAAGACATAATATGCTACTCCGCCTTCCGTAAAAACGATGGAGTTGATGACATGACGGGTAATCAATAAATCCTGATGCGTTTTCTGATACATCTTCAAATAAACATCTTTGGATATATTCAATCCCGTATCCATGAGCTCACCAGCCACAAGAAAAGTACTCTTTGTGACGCTGGAAAACAGGAATCTTCCAGAATCCCCGGCAATACCGGAAAATAAATACATCGCCGCAACTCTTGATAAAGGATATTTTTTCTTTTTATAGGAAATAAAATCATAGATGAGTTCCGAGCAAGAGGAAAGTTCATCCTGAACAATATTGATTGCTCCAAAAGGTTCCACATTAGGATGATGATCGAATTTGATTATTTTTTGAGCATTTAAAAATCGTTTATCATCCACACGTTTTGTATTCGCGGTATCCACAACAATTGCCAAAAAATCTTTAGGAAAATCTTCGTCACTTATCTGTTCAATCGATGGATATAACCGCGGTGTAAAAACCGGATGATCTTTTCCGGTAACCAAGATTTTTTTTGTCGGGAAACTATTTTTCAACCATGTTACCAACCCATATTGCGTTCCCAAGGCATCATAATCCGGGATTTCATGGCGAAAAACAACAATAGTATCTGCTTTTCGTATTTCTTTTAAAACTTCTTTATACGCCTTCTTATTTCTTTTTATCATATCTTTACTCCTTTTATGGAAGTAATCCTCCGAAGATTACCACACAAATAATGATAACAGCGACAAGTAAAAGCAATAGCAGTAAGCTGAAAAAAATTGCTTTATCTGCAGGATTTTTAAAAGAAAATTTCTTCTCTTTTTCCGGCCTTTTTATCGGTTTATTGTTTTTAAATATCATTGTTTCACCTTCTTTATTATAACAAATCCTTCCTATTTCTCAAAGAAACATCGATTGTTTTCTACTTTCCGTTGAAAACAAAAACCCTATATTCCGAAAAATATAGGGTTTATTTGTTTTACAAAGAAGAATTATCTTTGAACACGTCCGGAGGCATCCCCGTTCATTAAGGTTTCTACTTCTTCTTTCGAAACATGGTTTGTATCTCCTGGAATCGTATGTTTTAATGCAGAAGCGGCGACGGCAAATTCAACAGCCTTTTTGATATCGAATTTATATTCCATCAAGCCATGGATGAGTCCGGCGGCAAAAGAATCACCACCACCGACACGATCGACGATACGGATATCATATTTTTTGGAATGATAGAATTCTTTTCCGTCATAGATGGCTGCAGACCAACCATTGTCGGAAGCACTGTAGGATTCACGTAAAGAAGAACAAACGACTTTGAATTTGTATTTTTCCACCATTTGACGGAAAACATCTTCATATGCCATTAAATCCAAAGATCCTTTTGTGACATCGGTCTTACCTGCTTTAAATCCCAAGCATGCCTCAGCATCTTCTTCATTTCCGATACAAACATCAACATATTGCATCAAACGATCCATTACCTTTTGCGCTTTTTCTTTACTCCAAAGCTTTTTACGGAAATTCAAGTCACAGCTCACCGTGACACCATTGCGTTTTGCAGCTTTTAAAGCAGCTTCGGTTAAATCAATCGCATCATCACCCAAGGCCGGTGTAATACCGGTAAAATGGAACCAATCCGCGCCTTTAAAGATTTCATCAAAATCAAAATCTTCCGGTTTTGCTTCCGAAATTGAAGAATGAGCACGATCGTAAACGACTTTCGAAGGACGCATAGAACAACCGGTTTCCAAATAATAAATACCGACACGTTCTCCGCCACGTGCAATATATTTTGTGCAAACACCGAATTCTCTTAATGAATTTATGGCACTATCACCGATTTCATTTTTCGGAAGTTTGGTTACAAAACTCGCATTATGTCCATAATTTGCTAAAGAAACAGCAACATTTGCTTCACCACCGCCATAACAAACATCAAACGATTTTGCTTGTACAAAGCGCGAAAATCCGGGTGTGGAAAGACGAAGCATAATTTCACCCATTGTTATAACTTTTGCCATATGTTATTCTCCTTAATCTTTTTACTATTCACGTGCTTTTTTCACACGAGCAACAAATTCTTGTGCTAAACGAGTAACTTCTTCAAAATTACCTGTTTTTGCCGGTTTTGTAAGTTCTCCACCGACACCAACAGCAACACAACCTGCCTTAATCCATTCGGCACAATTATCCAACGAAACACCACCGGTAGGCATGAGATTTGCTTGAGGAAGAGGTCCTTTTACCGCCTTAATATATGCTGGTGAAGCGGCACTTCCCGGGAATACCTTCAAAATATCAACTCCGGCCTTCATGGCATTCACCATTTCGGTAATGGTATAGCATCCAGGCATATATGGTACTTGATAAATATTACAAATTTCAGCTACTTCTTTATCAAAGCATGGTGAGACAATGAATTTTGATCCGGCAAGGATCGCCACTCTTGCCGTGACAGCATCCAGGACTGTTCCGGCACCAACCAAAAGTTTCGCATCACCGAATTTTGCATTTAATGCACGGATGACTTGATCGGCACCAGGTACGGTGAAGGTAACTTCGATTCCTACGATTCCTCCTTTGATACATGCATCTGCGATGTCAATTGCTTCTTTTTCATTCGAAGCACGGACTACGGCCACTACTCCGCAATCACATAATCTTTCAATAATTTTGGATTTGAACATTTTCTTTCCTCCTTATCCAATTACATTTTATTATAATCTGACATAGTTTGCCAAGTTATAAGTGTGTAAACATAATATCCATTGGTTGTCGCACGGATATCAATTCCCGTTAATTCGATGAACCGACTGATTCGATAATTAACCGTATTTCGATGGGTGTACATCGTTTTTGCCACGAGGTTTACCGACATATTTAATTCCAAATACGTTTGTATGGTTTGCAAGACATCTTCACTTACTTCATCCGTAAAAGTCATCAATTCGTCGCGAATCAATGGATTTTCATGCAATAAGCGTGGCAATTCTTGCGTAAAATGATAGAGTCCTATTCGAGTAGAAGAACGAACAAGTTCCGCAATTTTCTTTTCATGTCTCGGAACAATTACCATAGTTAAATCATCCATTAAATCGGCATTCAAGGCATCAAAACTCAATTTTAAATTTACAAATTGTGTCTGCGGTTGATCTAAAACCAATGTGCCGAATGTTCCATTCCATAAAAATTGATAATTTCCTCCGATAATCGTGGAAAAAGCCAAATCCATCCGATGTTTCGGAATTTCATGCGCGGTTTTGACATATAAGTTCATTCCATTCATTTTTCTTCAACACTCCCGACATTTGTAGCTAGAATTCTTTCGCCTTCATAACCCACTAAAGTCACATTATGAAGATTCACTTTTTCTACACCATTGAAATATAAACCTAATTTGGAAACCTCCGGAGCAAAAGACATCATGGCCGGACAACCCTTTGAAGTATTTTCTTTGAAAGAAAAATACGAATCTTCAATATTGATTTCACCGATCGGTCTTTCCGGTAATCCATAAAAATAACCGGCAGCCCATTCGGAATGAATTGCTTTAATTCTTTTAAAAGTGAATTTGCCTAAATACGGTGTTCTGTCATCAACAGGTAATTTTTCTTTACTATAGACATACTCCGTTTTTCCGTCCGGATCACAAAAATAAAACATGTTGATAACTAATGGTGTCAAAACACCATCCATAAGAATATCATGGAATTCTACACCATCAATAACAGCGTATTTTCCGCGGCCACGTCGTGTTTTAATTCGTAAGCCGCGATCCGTATTCTTGAAAATACAACGCTCGACGGTCAAATTTTTGATTCCGCCGGACATTTCGGATCCTAATACTATTCCGCCATGACCATTTTGCATCAAACAATTCCGGATAATAAAATTCGAACTCGGTGTTTTATATTTCATTCCCATATACATCTTCCCGGATTTAATCGCAATGCAATCATCCCCAACGGAAAAGACAACACCGATAATTTTTACATCATCGCAAGATTCCGGATCCATACCATCGGTATTCGGAGAATCTTTCGGATTCGTTACACGGATATCGTAAAATCCGATTTTTTTCGAATAAAATGGGTGTAAAGTCCAACAAGGAGTATTGCAAAACGAAAGTCCTTGAATCTGCACATTTTCACAACCATCCAAAAACAATAAACGCGGTCTTCCCCAAGGCAAATTTTTGTGATTTATCCACCAAGTGGAATTTTGCGCATTTCCATCCACGGTTCCTTCACCATAGAAATAGACATTTTTCAGCCAATATCCCGAAATAATCGAAGCTTTCATCGGATAAGGACTACCTTCCCATTGACCAAGTTCAATGCATTCCTCATCTTCATTTGTCGGTATTTCACCTTTAAAAACAGGATATTCGTTTACATCTTCCAAAGCCTTCAAAACGGCTCCTTTTTTCAATTCGATGGCAATGTTTGATTTCAAAAAAACGGATGTAATACGATAGACACCTTCATCGAAAACCAATAATCCGTTTTCAGGTAACATCATGATTGCCTGGTTAATCGCCTTGGTATCATCATGTATACCGTCTTTATAAACTCCAAAATCATTAATGTCGAAAATAACTCGAACTTTTGGTGTTACGATTTCTTTTATTTCTTCACCGATTTGTATTTTGTAAGCTGTATTCGGTGTTAAATTATAAATAGAAACAACATTTTTATCTTGATCGCATAATGTTTTAACACCATTTACATAAACATCATACTTTTGATTCGAATAATAAATTTCTTTATTCACTAATTCGATACTTACCGAAGTCGGCGACAAAAATAATATATCAAACATTTGTTTCCTCCTTAGTCTTTTTTGCTTTCTTTTTTCTCACATAATAAACAATTAGATCTTTAATACCGATAAAAAGCAAATCAAAGATTAAACATATAATGCCACATAAAATCGGTTCAACACCATTTTCAAACGGACCGGCATTTCCAATCGTCTGATCCAATGCAAATGCGATAAGATCAATAGTTATTACAGAAGCAAAAGTAACGAGAAATGAATACACGATATTGATAAACAAAGAATACAATTTTCCGTTATGAAACATCATATACCATTGACTTTCTCTTTTATCCGTATCCATAAGAAGCAATAAATTATCTACCATAAGATCGGTGACAACACCATTAAATAATGCAAGAACAATAGCCAAAATCATGGATATTCCCGCATTCGTGGAAGTATCACCGCCAAAAAAGTTTGATAATCCCCAAAGGACGAAAAAGCAACCACATCCGAAAAACCACCACTTCATAAATATAGCTTTAACTGAATAAGGGATTCTCGATAAGAATCCCTGTTTCATATATGGACGGATTTCTTCGGGCGAAGTTTCCTTTTTCTTTTTTTCTTCGTCTTCTCTTATGTTTTCATCCATCTTATTTTTTTTCATAAAATTAATTTAAATCTTTGTCTTGAGAACTAACTGGTTTCAATTTAATTTTGCTTGTATATTTTTGAATTAATGGAGATAAGGCAAGTAAAATAACCGATAAAATCAAGAGTACTAAATGAAGATAACTGAAAAGCAAACCACTGCTTGCAGGGTAGCCGGATTCCAACCAACCACTGGAAATATGACGATTCACTTCAAGAATATAATAGACATCGTTCACAATCTGCACAGCAGAGAAAACATAGAACACTACCGCATACATGACTTTTCTTGTGGAACGGAAGTTCATGATCGCCAAAACATTTAGAATTGAAGCCAAACATGCAAAGAATTGAATCATGGCAAGAGGTGCTTCTGGATCTGCTTCCCCTTGTGCCCAAGGCCAACGAGCATGGGTAAGTTTAATATCTAATGGGGTAAAAACATAAATTGCCAAAGTAAAGACGATTAATGCCAAAACCGTTAAAATGAAAGGAAAGGCATCAATATGATTTTTATAATAAATCGCTTGTCTTCGAAAAAATAATTTCATCTTATTCTCCTCCTCTAACGAATACGATCTTCCGTTTCCGCATCAAAGAAACATACCAAGGTTGAATCGTAATCAACATCAATAACTTGTCCGATTTCAACATCGGTCCAACCTTGTAATTTCACGATGATATCTTCATTGCCAAGTTTTCCGTGCAATAAGGAATACGCACCGAGTCTTTCAACGTGCTCAACATTAAATTTCATACGTTTTCCCAACTTGAAATGTTCGGGACGAACGCCAAAGACAACTTCTTTTCCTTCGTATCCGCTTTTATCCAACAAAGATTTATTATCTTCCGATAATTTCACATCGATACCATTCGCATGAATGGAACCTTTTTCATAAGTACCACGAATGAAATTCATTGGAGGTGTTCCCATAAAGGAAGCAACAAAGATATTATCCGGATCACGATAAACTTCAATTGAAGTTCCGATTTGCTTTACAACGGCTTCCGACATTACAACAATTCGATCAGCCAAAGTCAAAGCTTCTGTCTGGTCATGCGTAACATAAATCATAGTAGCACCTAAACGGTGATGCAATAATTTCAACTCTCTTCTTAAAGACGAACGCAATTGTGCATCCAAATTGGATAAAGGTTCATCAAAGAGGAATACTTTCGGAGAACGAACAATGGCACGTCCAACAGCAACACGCTGTCTTTGTCCACCGGAAAGTTGCGATGGTTTTTTGTTTAATTGCTCCACTAATCCGAGAATTCGTGCAGCTTCCATAACTTTTTCATGAATAACATCCGCTTTTTCTTTTCTTAGAGTTAAAGAGAAAGCCATGTTTTGATAAATTGTCATATGACCATATAAAGCATAGTTTTGGAAAACCATAGCAATATCACGATCTTTTGCAGCTAAATGCGTACAATTTTTATCATCGATAAAAAGTTCACCAGAAGTAATTTCTTCCAATCCGGCAATCATACGAAGTGTCGTTGATTTACCACATCCGGAAGGACCAACGAGAACAATGAATTCACCATCGTTGATATCAATATTGAAATCAATAACCGATTTTCTCGGATTGCCTTTATATTGCTTTTCAACGTGCTTTAAACTAACAGTAGCCATGATTAGTGAGCTCCTTTCTCTTCTTCAGAAAGAGAAGACATATAACTATTTAAGATTCTTCCGCGAATAATTGTGATAACACCACCGGCAACCAAAGCAGCTGCAACTAAGAAGTAGAAAACAAAGGAAATCCAGAAGAAATGCGCTGGAATTACATCAACAAGATTTTCACCGGAATACGGTGAGAATAAGTAGGTATATACCCGAATGGTATTAACGACTCCGATGGCAATGGCGATATAGCCCCATTTCACATCGTATGCCTTTAATTTTTCAGCTGTCAGGAAGGCAAACAACAAGAAGATAATGTTTACGATAATATCAATACCTGTATTTGCTTTGATTACGCTCTTTGATAATTGCAAACAGTGATAAACAAAAATGAACGAGAAACATTGCAAGATAATCGCAAGAATGCACATCCAAAAGCCAAATTTATTCGGACGATAACGCATCATTTCTGCTTTTGAAACATTATTTTCCATCTTATTTTACCTCCTCGTTTAATTCAGAATTCTCTACTTTAACTTCAACATTTGTAGATTCTTCTTCTTTTGAAGACATACTCTCTTTTATTTTTTGAATAAATAGCGTCAACACACCGGCAAAGAAAACCAAAAGAACAATCGCAAGCAAAATTCCAAAAATATAATACCCTATGGCACCACTATCCAAAGGTGTATATTCACGGGTAATAACAATTTCGTTAATCGCTTCGAAAGGAAGATTCATAAAATCGATCATAAATGGGATAATGGTTGCAAGCATAAAGATTGCACAACCTAAGGTAAACACTACCCAGATACCGACAACGATTTTATTCGTCAAATAATATTTCTTTCGAATATGCGAACGATAAACAATATTAATTCCGCAAAGAATCAAACCGACGATAGATAAATACATTAATGATCGTCCGATTGTTTCATTTTGATTCACAAGAGCTAACGCATTCGGTGCAAGTGCATTAATTGCATCCGGAACTCTGTCCTTTATTGGTAGACCTCCGGAAGAGACTAAAACTCTTACCAACGTAGCTACCGGTGTAGAAAAGATTAAAGAATAGATGAAAAGTACGCCAAATACTCCTACCGAAACTTGGAAAACATACTTTTGAACTATTTGAAGCCATTTTTTCATAATTTTATCCTCCAAAATAGAAAGTGGGGAGGAAGGAGAGCACTCTTCCTTCCCACATATCAATAAAAATTAAGATCAAAGAGAGAGATATTAATACATATCTTTCCAAGCTGTGTTATGAAGCTCGACGTAAGAATCACCTTTTAATTCGGTCTTCATATAAGTCTTGTAGGCAGATTCAGAAAGTGTTGTGACGGATACCGGCGGTTTTTTGACCACAGATCCATTACTTAATTTTTCTGTTGAACCATCATCGATTTGTCCAGTTGTACCAAATCCATACATAACAATAGCAGACCAGTTGTTAATCTTACCATTGGTATTATTAACGTAGTCATTTAATGCAACATAGTTTTGGGTTACAGCGTTTGCATCGACAGAACCGAAAGCAAAGGTTGTCGGAACAATCCATCTCCACTTATCACTATTTGTCCAAGTGACATCCGGATATTCGATAACGCCAAGAGCAATGGCATTTTCAACTTTATCAAGTCCTGCTTTTCCTTGCGGTGCATTACATTGATATTCCATACCTTGTTCTTTAATATAACCGATTGGGAATGTACCACCAACATAATAACGATAGTAGTTCGTATAGTTGTAATCAGCAATTTCTTTTAATTGTTTTACGGTTGCATCGGAAAGTTTTGGAACTTGTTTTCCCATATAATCAATTTTTTCAAGATTACCATTGGCATCTTTTGCAATATAGGAATCCGGACCATAGGACATCAATTGTTGTCCTTCTTCCGACCAGAAATAATCAAAGAGAGCTAAACAACGATCTAATTTTGCCGGATTATTTTTCACATAACCGGAAATTCCCCAACCTTCGGTTTTAACGGATCTCCAAGATTCATGGAAACGAGTAAATTCATCTTTACCATTCCATTTGGCAACAGGAGAAATGACAGGTTCAAAATCGTAATCTGCAATATTTTTCGCTACGGATGTTTCATGATAGACGGTCTGTGTTTGTGCATAGTCAAAGGAACAGAAACCGACATTCTTACCATGAACAGCCTTATAGATGGATCCACCGGTACCACCACCAGCAGTATCGGAAGTGAAGTTCGGAAGGATTAATCCTTCGGCATACATTTGATGGAAACGTTTTAATGCTTCGACAGTATCATCTTGCCATCTTGCATCAACGACATCACCATTGCTATTGATGTACAAATATCCGTTCTTGGACATCATTCCACGGACACCGAACATTTGTCCCATTAAACCAAAGAGGTCACCAACACGGGAGTTTTTATTTTCACGGTTGAAAATTGGATACATTTCACTACTTGCACTTCCGGTAAGGAAAGCCGGATTTGCTTTAACACAACGTAATAAAGCAACTAATTCATCGGCATCATATGCTGCATTCGGGCCAATAAACAAATCAGAACGTTTTGTACCATAGTAGTTGTTGTAGGTTTGATCGATATGTTCACGCAAAGCTTGAACCAAATTTTTGCCATTTAATGTTCCTTTTTCATTTTGACGTGTAATCGGATTCTTGGTATATTTTTTGGTAATTTCTTCTGTTGTTTTATAATCGGATTTCATTACCTTAACTTTCTTTTCAAAAGTTTCCGGTAAGAAGGTATCATAAGAAGCAGTAATTGTCGTTGATTCATCCAAATTGGAAGGTAAATTATCATCTAAAAGTTTCTTTACAAAGTCAACTCTCATCAATACCATTTTTTCAATGTCATCGTATCCATCGAAATATGGTGCATAGTAGATATTACCACTATAGTTTGTGATGGTTCTCTTCACGACTGCGTTACCATCTAAGAAACGACGGAAATTCGGAAGTTTATCCATGTATTGATTTAAGTCTAAGATGGCATCCGGATGCTCGGTAGCATAGTTTTGAATATTGGTGGCACCACCTTGGAAAACATCAACATTGTCAAAGCCTCTTGTTTGCCAATCTTTAAAGGAATCATTCACAGAATCTTTTGGTGAAACATCATTAATTTTGATATTCAATTTGTCAGATACTGCCTTCCAAACTGGTTTCAAATCACCATCATTATACACATTTCCGGATGGATCCGTGTATGGTAATGTAACTGATGTAGCTTCAGCATGGAAAGCCATACGTGTTTCGGCCTTTGCATATTGAACAGACATGTTGAGTTCAACTTTTTCTGAAAGATCCGGTTGATAATCATTGTTACAAGATGCAAGACCCATGAGACCTACGGAAGCAAGTCCCATCAAAAGAATTTTCTTTTTCATATTTAAGCTTTAATCTCCTTTCAAAAATTCTTTTTATTAACAATTCTTCGCGACGAAGAATGGTTAAACAAATTTAATAATTATTCTTTTACGCCACCTAAATTGACACCAACAGCGAAATATTTTTGAATAAACGGATAGATGATGACAATCGGAATAATCGCGCAAACAATCATAGCGTATACGAATGCATATGGAGAGCATTCATAAGGGAAGGGTGCTGGTTCCGAACCAGAAGAGTCGACATAACGCTCCAAAGTATTTCGAATGTAAACTTGCAAAGGTTGTGCATTCGGGTCCGCCGATAGCATTTGTCTTGCCCAGAAGTAACCATTCCAACGGCTGATTCCGAAGAATAAGGCAACGGTAGCAATAGTTGCTTTCGACATAGGAACATAGACATTTTTGAATATCTGGAATTCGCTTGCTCCATCAACCGTCGCAGCTTCTTCAATTTCTTTTGGAACACCTTCAAAGGCATTTCTTAAAAGAATAACGTTATATGCGGAAGTACCCATTGCCAAGACGATTAACCATTTGTTATCGGTAATGCTGAGTGCATTCAATACATCTTGTGTATCCAAGTAATTTAAATATGTAGGAACCATACCTGCAGAGAACCACATAGTAAATACAAGCAAGAAATTCAATTGTCTACGGAAGACAAGTCTTTTCTTTGATAATGCATAAGCACCAAGCATTGAGGTAATCATGGACCAAAGTGTACCATATAATGTAATGAACAATGTATTGGTATAACTAATCCAGAATCCATCATCAATGATAATGGTATTGAACGCTACCGTCTGGAAATCCACCGGGAATAAGACAACTTCTCCCATATCAATTGCGGTTTCTCCGGAAAACGAAGCACTCAATACGAAGATAAAGGGATACAAACAAAGTAAGGCGAAGATCGTTACAAAAAGGTAAGCAAAGATCTTAAATATAATTTCAGAAATATCTAAATTCTTTTCCATAAATAACTATCCTCCCTTAATAAAGCGATGTCGAAGAGACTCGACGTGCAATTTGGTTCGAACCTAAAACCAGTAACATAGCGATAATTGCATTCAGCAAATCAGCCGCAGCACCGAGAGATTCCAGATTCTGTGCACCTAAAGAAATACGGTAAACGAAGGAAGTGACAACTTCACCAGTTGCAAGGTTCGGTGCAGATCCATTACCTGTCAAAAGTAAAACTTTTTCATAACCAACCGTAAGTAAGTGTCCGATTTCAAGAATTAACATGATGGTTAAAGTGGAAGCAATTCCCGGGAAAGTAACATATTTGATCTGAGCCATTTTATTTGCTCCATCAATTCTTGCTGCTTCATAGGATGTCGGTGAAATACCGATAATTGCCGCAAAATAAACAATGGATGAATATCCACCGGTTTCCCAAATACCAGTTATTTGATACATAGCACGGAAATATTCAGGATCTCTTGCAATACCTTCCGCAACATCACTTGCTTTAATGAAACCAATAGTATCAAAGAATGCCGCTAATGGTCCCGCACCACTATTTCCTGTAGCCGGTCGCAACATACAAATTGTAATTGTCGTAATAACAACGATTGAAACGAATTTTGGTAAGTAACAGAAAATCTGCACAACGCTTCGATAGTAGTTATTCTTGATTTCAGAAAACAATAACGCAAGAATAATTGGGAATGGGAAACCAAATACTAATCCATAGAAACTGATGACAAAGGTATTACGAAATGCCGACCAGAAATCAGCACTCATGTCACCAAAAATTAATCTTTGGAACCACTCTAATCCAACTAAACGCGATGTGGTTACACCAGCAGCAGCGGAATAGTTTTCAAATCCGATCAATAAGCCGGATAATGGAAGATACTTCCAACATACGAAGACGAACGCTAATGGAAGAAACATCACATAAAGACGCCAATCTTTGGCAATACGCTTTAATTGGGTCCACCAGTGATTTTTTTCGATTTGTTCTAATTCTTCTTCACTGACTCTTTCCAATTCCATCTTTTTTCTCTCCTTCCTTCTCTTCGAAAGTTTTTTTAAGTTCGATGAGCTGTTCTTCGCTTAATGTTCCGCCATCAAGCAAGGCGATGTCATTTGTTTCATCGCTGTCAGCAATTTCGCTCATCACGGAATTTTCCTTGTCTTCTTGAATTTCTTCTCGGATTCGTGCGCTTTCAGGTACATTATGTAGATAAAGAAGATAATCATTCATATCTACCAAGAAGTACCTTTGTTTATTTGCAATTAGAAGGACAATGGAGGCCATGACATAATTCAGTAAGTTCCAGCCAATAATCTTCCCAAAAGCAAAAAAGAAATCTACTTTTCCGAAAATAACCCAAACAGATACGTAGACAAGGCTATAAAGTATAAATGCTACACCACTATAGAGGAACAAAAACCCGATCTTTTCCTTCATTTTCTCTTTTGGAATCACTCGGAACAAGAAGCAAGTAAATACGGTTGCGCAAATTCCGCTTAATATTCCAGCAGCCATTGAAGGATTCGCTTGATAAGCACCATTACATTGATTTTGAATAAAAATCTGTGTTGCTGCTGTGCCTATCCCCGGGATTACGCCAAACCAATTCCATCGAAACATTCCAATTAGAGCAAATAGAACAACGAAGGAAACGGTAAAGCCTTCCATTAAGAAGATTACCTGATTGCTTGCATAAGTCAATACACCTTCTATGACACTTCCGATAATTGTCAATAACACAAGATCGAAAATCATATAATTTCGTTTTGACAAAGCCAGCACCTCGGTTTGTGTAAGCGTTTACACTCTACATGTTTATTTTAATGAAGCACTATTTATTTGTCAATTACAAAATTATATTTTGTTCGGCTTTTCCGCAATTTTTTCTTTCTCTTCTTGACGAAAAATGTAAAAAAGAAAAAAAATACAATAAAATATCTATTTTTGTGCTGAAATTTATTTGTCAATATTTTAAGACAATATTTACATTTTTTTTATTACTTCTTTTTCCATGAAAACATTTATTTTACTTTTCAATCATTTTTATCGTATTTATAATAATAATGAAATGAAGGTGTATGTATGCAAAAAATTTGTGTTTCCCCTCAAGGACCGATAAAAACGATTAAGGATGCGTTGAAACAAATTGATCCTATGGGTAATGCGGAAATTGTTCTTTCCGAAGGCGTTTATCACGAAAAAATTCGTCTTTCGCTCCCTCATATAACTTTGCGTGGTGCCGGAATAGGAAAAACCATTCTTTTTTTTGAAGACTCTTCGCAAAAAATTCATCCCGATGGTCGAGATTATAATACTTTTCGTACTCCAACGCTTCTCATCACGGGAAGTGATTGTAAACTCATGAATCTTACCATTCGTAATGACGGTGATCCTTCAAAAGGTCAAGCTGTTGCCTTGGCAATATACGGAAATCGTTTTATCGCTGAAAATATAGAGATAAAATCTTATCATGATACTTTATTTCTTGGCCCTTTACCCGATGATTTGAAAGAACGCTATTTTCATTTCCTTTCTGCGGAAGAATTATTCATTGAAGGGAGTTTGATCTCTCGTTTTAGTCATTGCAAAATCGAAGGAGATATCGATTTTATCTTCGGAACCGGAAAAGCTTTGTTCTACCAATGCGAAATTATTTCCAATCGACCCGGATTTATAACAGCACCCGGACATAGTCAATTTCAAAATCAAGGATTTTTATTTTATCAATGTCATTTTGTAAATCAAACGCATCTACAGAATTGTGTCTATCTTTCCCGTCCCTGGAGACCTTTCGGAAAAGTAGTATTTATCGATTCCCAATATGATAACCATATTAAAAAAGAAGGTATTCAGGAATGGCATAATGTGGATCCCATGCGTTATTCTCGTTTTTATGAATATCCGAAAGTTTTGGGAAGAGTACCCTATTTTAAGCAAATGGATTCTTATACCTATGAAAAATATCTGCGTATTCTCCAAGAATATCTCGATTTTTAAAATAAAAATTTCTTCTCGATTTTACGCATAAAAAAAACTAGATTTTGCAATCTAGTTTTTTTCTTACTTTTTCAAAGTTTTGAAAGTATTCGCGGCATTTGAATAACAAATGTCTTCAACAACTTTTCCCACGAACTCAATGTCATTCGGATATTGCCCGGATTCAATCAAGTTACCTAATAAATTACATAAAGTACGACGGAAATATTCATGACGCGTATACGAGAGGAAGGAACGGGAATCCGTAAGCATACCGACAAATTTCGAGAGCAATCCCGCATTCATATATGCGGTTAATTGCCGTTCCATACCATCTTTTTGATCATTGAACCACCAACCGGAACCGAATTGTATTTTTGCAACCACTCCGCCTTGTTGGAAACAATTCTTTAAAGTTGCCAATACTTCATTATCCCGAGGATTCAAACAATATAAGATGGTACGAGGTAATTCATCGGTATCATCCAAAGCACCTAACAATCTGGATAATTTGCTGGCAAATGGTTGATCTTCTGTTGCGTCAAATCCGGTATCGGCACCGATTAAACGATACATTCGTTTGGAATTATTTCGTAAAGCACCGATATGATATTGCTGCACCCAACCATATTTATGATATTGTCTTCCCAAATGCACCAAGATATATCCTTTGTATTGATTGAGTTCCTTTTCCGTAAGTATTTCTTTTCTCAATACTTTCGCAAAGATCGCTTCCACTTCTTCTTCACTTGCATCTTCATACATCACAACATCAAGAGCATGATCGGAAATTGCAGTGCCATGATCGTCAAAATACTTTACTCTTTCATCTAAAGCAAGTAAGAATTCCGAAAGATTTTGAATTTTCTTCCCATGCAATTCTTCCAATTTCTCAAACCATGGAAAGAAAGTATCCAATTCGACATTCAAAGCTTTATCCGGACGGAAAGCCGGACAGACTTTCGTTTTGAAGCTGGTATCTTTTGCAATCAATTCATGATAATGCAAATCGTCTACAGGATCATCGGTAGTATAAATGACGGCAACATTATTCATTTCAATCATTTTCCGTGCAGTTAATGTTTCTAGTTTCTTATTTGCTTCGTCATAAATTTCTTTTGCGGTTTCCGGACTTAATAATTTTTTGATTCCAAAATATCGTTGTAATTCAAGATGCGACCAATGATAAATCGGATTTCCGATGGCATATGGCATCATTTCCGCAAATTTTTCATACTTCTCATAATCCGAAGCATCTCCGGTAATATATTTTTCTTCGACACCAAATTCACGCATCAATCTCCATTTGTAGTGATCGCCGTAATGATCTTTTCCTCCGCCAATCCATACTTCTTCCAATGAGCGATATTTTTTATCTTCATAAATTTCTTTGGGAGAAAGATGGCAGTGAAAATCAAAAATTGGCATCTTCTCGGCATACGTATGATAAAGTTTTTTTGCTGTATCCGTTTCCAATAAAAAGTCTTTGTCTAAAAATGGTTTCATATTTTTTCTCCTTCTTTATTAAAGAGTCACTCCATCTTTGAAAATGGAAATCTCTTCAAACCCGTTTATTTCGTTTTTCGCCTTTTCACCATTGATAATGGCAATTAATTTTTCCACGAATTTTTCAAATAATTCTTCCATGGATAATCCATCCACCAATTCTCCGGCATTGAAATCAATCCAATTCGATTTTCTTTTTGCTAGTGAAGTATTCGTGGCAATTTTTACCGTGGGAACAAAGGTACCGAAAGGAGTTCCCCGTCCCGTCGTAAATAAAATTAATTGACAACCGGAGGCGGCAATATTCGTACAAGCCACCATATCATTTCCGGGACCATTCAGAAGATTTAATCCCGATTTGGTTACAAATCCGTCATCAAAAACGACATCCTGAACATTACTATGCCCTGCTTTTTGAACACAACCTAACGATTTGTCTTCCAAAGTGGTAATTCCTCCTTCCTTATTACCGGGAGAAGGATTTTCATAGCATACTTGGTGATGATCTTCGTAATATTTTTTAAAATTATTAATTAAACGAACGATTTTTTGAAATATTTCTTCGTTCTCTGCCCGAGCCATCAATGTTTTTTCCGCTCCAAACATTTCGGGAACTTCACTTAATACCGATGTTCCCCCTTGTGCAACAATGTAATCGGAAAAAAGACCAACAAGCGGATTCGCGGTAATACCGGAAAATCCATCACTGCCACCGCATTTTAATCCAACACGAATTTTAGAAAGATCTTGTTTGCTGCGGCAATCGTTTTTCATGACTTTTAATATTTCCTTGCCGAGTTTTACTCCCTCTTCAACTTCATCTTCGACTTCTTGGGCCTTTAAGCATTTAATCCGATCTTTGGAATACTTTCCTAATCCGTCCATGAAAGGTTCCAAACGATTTTCTTCGCATCCCAAAGAAAGAACTAATACGCCTCCGGCATTGGGATGCAAAACACATTTTTGCAAAATGCGTTCCGTGAAAGCTTTATCGCCGCCCATTTGAGAGCAACCGAAAGGATGTTTTAAAACAATGATGCCATCCGTTCCTTCCAAAGAACATTCTTTTTCAAGACGCTCTTTAATTTTTTCGGCCTGATTATTCACGCAACCGACCAAAGGTACAATCAAGAGATGATTTCGTATTCCATACGTTCCGTTTTCTCTTTCATAAAGATAAACTTCTCGCTTCGGTAAAGATTTCAAAACATTTTTCTTCGGTTCATATTGATATTCCAATTGTTCGGACAAATTGGTCATTAAGTTATGAGTATGAACCCAAGATCCGCAGGAAATATCTTCTTTGGCATGTCCGATCGGATAACCATACTTATACACATTTTCGCCTTTTTTAATGTTTTTGATGGCAAATTTATGCGCGGTTTTTATATTTTCTTTCAGTTCAACTCCGGAGATGACTTCCCCTTTTTTCAAATCCCTTAAAGCCACCATGACCGAGTCATTTTTATTTATAAGAAGAGCATCCATATTTACTCTCCCAAAAATTTTTTCAAAGCTTGAACCATTCCGAGATTCCATTGATCAGCAAAATATTGTGCTACTTTCTTTTCGAATCCGGGAATTAAAGTCAAATCTTCTCCCCACATGGTTTCATCTTTCAAAACGGCACGAACCAAAGCATCGACATTCTGATCTTTATCGAATTTTTCATATAATTTTCGGAAAGTGTCAAGATATTGTGCATCGTCTTTCAAAGCAATATTTTCTTCTCCTCTTTTTCCACGATAGAATAAAATCAAAGCAGCCAAAGAGAATAAAGCATGGGAAGGAAGTGATTTTTTTCTTTCCAAATAATCATGGATTGTCTTCAGAATTCTCGCTTTATATTTGCTGATGGAATTCAAGGCAATCGACATCAATTCATGACGGACATAGGGATTTAAATATCTTTCCAAAACCGAATTTGCAAAGGAATTCATTTCATCTTGTGGTAAATCAATCGTCGGAATCACTTCGTCAAAAATAAATTCACGGGCAAATCGACCAAGATTTTTTTCTTCGATGGTTTCTCTTACCGTATCAATTCCGTAAAGATATGCGACGGGAACAATCGCCGTATGCGTTCCATTTAAAATTTTTACTTTTCTTTCTTTATAAGGCTTAATCGAATCCGCATAAATAACATTCAATCCCGCTTTATCGCAAGGAAAAACCTTTTGAACATGAGCTTCTTTTTTCAAAACCCAGAGATGGAAAATTTCTCCTTTTACAATCGATGAATCCTCATATTTCAATTCCTCACGAATTGCATCGATTTCATCTCTTGGATATCCCGGGACAATTCGATCCACCAATGTTGAAGTATAATAATTCTTTTTATCTAACCAAGAAATAAATTTTTCATCATATCCTTTTCGCTTTGCAAGTTCCAAAAGAACCCGATGCAATTCATCTCCGTTATTGTCAATCAATTCGCAAGGAACAATGCATAAACCGCGATTTTCGTCACCTTTGAAATATTCATAACGATGGTAAAGGAAAGCAAGAAGTTTTCCGGGAAAAGATGTCGGGCACTTGCTGAAATCCAAATCGTTTGGGTCCAAAGCAATACCTGCTTCCGTCGTATTGGAAATCACCACTTCCAAATCTTCGCTTTCGGCATATTTCAGATATTTTTCATATTGAGTAAACGGATTGATAAAATCATCGAGAACATCAATAACTTCATGACTCCGTACCGGTTCTCCTTTATCAATACCTTGCAAGTAGAGTGTATACAATCCATCTTGTTTTTCAATATCCGCCACACGACCCATCGGCATAGGTTGAACAACGACAACATGACCGTCATAGACACCTTTATCATTCATTTTTTGGATAATCCAATCGACAAATGCACGTAAAAAATTCCCTTCACCAAATTGCATTACTTTTATTTTGCTCGTTTTCTTTTCGCATATTTTTTTGCTCAGTTGTTCCATAAATTCTCCTTCTTATTTATCTTTATCTTTTTAAAAAAAGCAGGGCGAACCCTGCTTTTTGTCATTTCTCGTCTTCTTCGTCGCTAATGACCATTTCCGTTTCGCCATCAAACACATGGAGATTTTCAAATCCGACATAGAAATCGATATCATCTCCAATTTTATAAGCATCGGAAGGTGTCGTACGAATAATTAAATGATTATCTCCCATGGTAACGTAAATATTCATTGTGTCACCAAGCATTTCCGTAATTTCTACCGTTCCGTGATATGCAATATCGCCTTCTTTTGCTACTAAACGAATATTCTCCGGACGGAAACCGATGACAACTTCTTTTCCTTCGGCTTTTTTCACAATATTTTTCATTTTTGTTCCAAAAGCGAAATCACCTAAACCATCCGAGACAAATTTCTTCTTTTCGACTTTTCCTTTCAAGAAATTCATTGGCGGATCACCGATAAATCCCGCAACGAATAAATTCGCCGGACGGAAATACAAATCTGCCGGTGTTCCTACCTGTTGGATACGGCCTAACTTCATAACGACAATTCGAGTTGCCATCGTCATTGCTTCGATTTGATCGTGGGTGACATAAATCGTTGTAGCACCGACCAAACGATGAATTTTTACTAATTCCGCACGCATTGATACACGCATTTTTGCATCCAGATTGGATAGAGGTTCATCCATCAAGAAGACATCGGCATGTCGGATAACCGCACGTCCCAAAGCCACTCTTTGACGTTGACCACCGGATAAATTTCTCGGTTTTCGTTCAAGATATTCGCTTAACCCCATAATCTTAGATGTTTCTTGAACTCTCTCATCAATTTCATCTTCATCAAAACCAGCTAATTTCAAACCAAAAGCTAAATTTTCATAAACACTCAAATGTGGATAAAGAGCATAGGATTGGAAAACCATGGCAATACCCCGTTCTTTCGGTGGTAAAGAATTTACGACTTTACCATTAATCGTAAGTTCTCCTCTCGTGATTTCTTCAAGTCCCGCAATCATTCTTAATGTTGTCGATTTTCCACAACCGGAAGGACCGACAAATACAATAAATTCTTTATCCTTAATATCGAGGTTAAAATTATGTACGGCATGGAAACCGTTGTCATAAACTTTTTCAATATTCTTTAGGCTAATATCTGACATTCTGAAAACCTCCTAAAAATTTAATCGTAAATATTATAGCATTGCTCCGTTAATTTTCGTATGTATCGCTAGCACAAGAAATCGGTTTTGGCAAAGGAAGAAAGAATTCTTTCAAAGGTAAATTTTGTTCCATGATTCCTTCCACAAAAAACTTTGCAATCAATACAGCACCCTCATATCTTTGATGGGAATCATCTTCGGAACCATTGGGATAATTTTCATAAATATTTGCCGGAAAATGCATGAAATTCCTCATGGATTTTTCTTCTCCCAATGCTTCATAGTATTCTTTTGTTTTTTGATTCAAATCAATACAAGGAACTTTATTTTTCTTTGCAACGAAACGTATAGCCTCCGGATATACGCCATGAGTTTCTTCCAATTTATTTCCTTGAAATTTTCGGCGAATCACCGGAGTTGTCAAAACGGCAAAAGCTTCTTTTTCTTTTGCCACTTCAATAAAATACTCTAAATTTTTTTGGAACAGATCATAAGGAGATGTATAACGCAAAGGATCTTTTATTTTTTCGTCATTATGACCGAATCCGATGATAAGACAATCTCCTTTTTTAATATTCTTTTCTACCGGAAGAAAACGACCTTGATCCAAAAAGGATTTGCTTGAAGTTCCGTTTTTGGCAAGATTAATTACTTCGACATCTTCTTTTGTAAAAAGACTCAATACTTGCCCCCATCCTGTCTGAGGGTAGGTCGGATATTGATTGGTTTGCATAATGGAATCACCAATCATATAAATAAAGCGTTTCATTTTTTTATTTATCACCAAACCAATTGTTTTTAATAAATTTTAAAGTTTCCGAAAAATTTTCTTCTTGCATTGCCGCCATAGCGAACATATAGGAAGGCATTAAAATTGCTTCTTCCGGATTAAAGAATACATCTTCTCCCGGAACTAAATATTTTTTTACAATATAAAGATCCTTGCCGTTTTGCAATAAAGATTTTCCATAATAAGAGCATAAAACTCTTCCCAAAATATCTACTTTCTTTTCTTCAGCCATAATCTCTCCTTTCTAGCGGATAACACCTTTGCTTCCGCTTGAGGCCAAATAATCATAAACATCCTCTTCTTTTAATCGCGAAGAATCTCCGGCAATCGTATGTTTCAACACGCTGGTTACCAAGCCGAAATCAACAGCATGCGGCAAATCCTCCTTGTTCTTTAATAAAGAATGGATGACACCGGAGGCAAAAGCATCACCGGCACCGATACGATCCAAAATTTGAAAACGCAAATCTTGAGAATGATATTCGCTATTTTCCGTGATAACACTGGCACGTAAGGAATTCTCCGTTGCCGAATATACGGTACGATCCGTGGAAAATACCGCACGAATATTATATTTTTTCATTAAATTTCTCATTACTTCTCTACGTCGTTCTTCTAAAGGTGCATCTTCCTTTTCCGGGCGTATTTCCATCATCGTATTGGCATCCCAATACGAAGCAAATAAATAATCCACATAAGGAAGAGTTTCCTTATAGGCTTCCCGAGCTGTTTCCTCATCCCATAAGCGACTGCGATAATTAAAATCAAAACTTACCGGAACATGATATTTTCGGCAATATTTCAAGCATTCATAAGTTACTTTTCGCACTCTTATTCCTAGGGACAATGTAATTCCCGATACATGAAACCAAGTCGCATCTTGAAACATTTTGTCAAAATCGAATTCCGATACATCAATTCTTGTAAAAGCACTGTGCTTTCGATTATATATCACTTTACTAGGGCGACCGCCAAAACCGGATTCATAAAAATAAATTCCCATTAAAGAAGAAGCTCGGGCAACATAATCTGTGTTGACATTATGGCTTCGCAAATGTTTAATGGCAGAATCCCCTAATTCGGTAGGTGGTAATTTGCTTATAAAGAAGCAGCGATGTCCAAAATAAGCAAGAGATACTGCGACATTTGCTTCCGCACCACCATAATTTGCCATAAAAGTCCTCGTTTGATCAATTCGAGCATAATCCGGAGGAGTTAATCGCAACATAATTTCTCCTAGAGTTAAGATTTTTTCCATAAAATTACCTCCTTATCCAATCTCTATTTTTTGTCGTGGCTTTACCACGATTTTTTGATTTTTAAACGAAATATAAATATTTTCATCACTATCATTCCAAATTTCATCCGATGATCTATGTACTTTTCTTAGTGAGGAAATATATTCGACAACTTCCCGATTTGTCATATAGGCAATCGATTCTTGATGAGCCATCTGCGTTTGAAGAAGCGACAAGATGTTCCAAGCATTTTTATTTTCAAATTCATACGTATGACCCCAAAGATAAAATAAAGCCAATTCTTCTTTTGAATTCTTAAAATCTTTTATTAAGGGCAAAAGATCGGGATCGGAATGATGAATGGTCGGATTCCACATCAGAAAATCTTCCGGTAAAGTAAAAGAATAAGTTGATTTTGTCGTACGGGCGTAAAGCATATCGGAATCTTTCAGTGCTCGAAGCACATCTTCATCGTATGTTCCAAAAGGATAAGCAAATCCGCGAATTTCTTTTTGAAAAATTTTCGATAAACGACGTGTATCTTCCTGAATTTGATAAAGGTTATCGTAATAAGAAAGATTCTCCATATGATAATGATATAGCGAATGCGATGCAACTTCGAAATTTGCATTTGCATAAATTTTTTTCACTTCTTTTTCCGAGAGTCGAGAATTATCGACACCATCACGAAATTTTATTTGACCGAAAAGGCCGCTATTTAAATTGAAAGTTACTTTGAATCCGGAATTTTTGATATTTTCGATAAAAGGAATATCTTGAATTACTCCGTCATCGTAGCTGAAAGTAATGCATTTTTCGCAAAATCCCGGATAGAAAAAGTGCAAGTCTTCCATCTTTCTTACTCCAAATAAGATAATAAAATATGCACGGCTTCATCATGCTTTTTTTTGGAAAAACGTTTGGAACTTTCAAAAGCCCAAAATTTCTTTTTCGATAAACGTATTTTATCACGAAAAACTTCCAAAATTTTTTGCACGATTTCTTCCTCGTTTTCCGCATAACTTCCGGTATCTTCCAAAATTTCTTTGACATAAGGATTTTCCGACATACATACCACAGGAACCGAAGAAGTAATGGATTCCAATAACATCAAGGGATAAAACTTATCTCCCGCTAAATAAAGAAACAAATCCGCTTCCATAAACCATCGATGCAATTCATCGAAAGGTACGATTTCCGCATAATTTTGAAGATTATCGGTAACTATCTGCTTTTTCATGTTTTCTTCCAAAGAACCTTCCCCGCAAATGGTCATCAAAAATTTTAAATTGCTTTTTTTCAATTCTTTTGCGATTTTCAAAGCCAAAAGAGGATTTCTTTCTTCTTCCAAAGAAGAAATCAACAAAATGCGATTCCCATGAAATTTATAATCTTCATTTCCTTCCAATCGGGAAAACGGAGGTACATAGAAAAAACGCTCCTTTAATTCGGGATTTTTCTTACATGCTTCCAAATATTCTTCTTTTGCCAAAAAAGTAACCGCATCAAAGGAATGATAATTTTCAATTTTTTCGAATCCGGTCATCCAAACTTTCCTTCCTCCTTGAGGAAGATAAGGAAGAACAATTGCCGAATATAAGAAAAAGACATCATCTCCGTGAAGTGCTCTGGAAAATAAATCGCGATACTTTTCTCCGTGTGATTTCAGCAGCTCATCTCGTTCTTTTTCTTCATGAGGCAAAGCAAAAGATCGCACGCTTACCCGAGGATGAACTTTAAACGAAGGATGAATTTTTTTATTATCGATTTCTTCCAGCGAAAACAAAAACACATCGAATTCTTCGGCTAACTCGCTTGCCATGCTGACAGCAGAAAGCTCCGCCGTATCCACTCGGTTCAATTGTTGCACGATGAATATAAGTCTTCGTTTCATCCTTATTCTCTTTCTTTTTTTAATTCATTAACGGAAAGTTTTCATATCGCAAACATCCATATCATCGAATGTTTGATTTTCTCCACACATTCCCCAAATAAAAGCATAATTTTTTGTAGCAAAACCACAATGAATCGACCAAGAAGGCGAAATAACCGCTTGTTCGTTTCGCATTACAATATGTCTTGTTTCTGTCGGTTGACCCATAAAGTGGAAAACACGATCATTTTCATCCAAGCCAAAATATAAATAAACTTCCATACGGCGTTCATGCGTATGACATGGCCATGTATTCCAGGCACTACCTTCTTCCAATACCGTCATTCCCATGGAAAGTTGACAAGATTTCAAAACCGAAGGATGAATGTATTGATTGATGACGCGCTTATTCATATTCTTGCTGTCACCAAGAGGAACATGGTTTGCTTTTTCAAACGGAATATGCACCGTTTCATAACTCGTATGTGCCGGCGCAGAATTTAAATAAAATTTAGCAGGATTTTTACTATCTTTTGACTCAAAAACTACTTTTTTCACTCCCATTCCGACATAAAGACCGTCACGGGACGCCATCGTATATTTTTTATCGTCTAAAGTAATCACTCCTTCTCCTCCGATATTAATTACACCCAATTCTCTTCTTTGTAAAAAATAATCGGCGCGAAGTTCATCTCCCGCAGTCAAAACCAAAGCCTTACTTACTGGCATAGCACCGCCAGCAATCATTCGATCCTGATGTGAATACGTCAACGAAATTTCATCCGGAACAAAAACCTTTTCAATCAGGTATTTTTCCCGCAATTCATCCGTTGTATAAAACTTTGAATCATCAGGATGTGAGCAATAACGAACGTCCATATTTTATTCTCCTTTAAAATTATATTTTTATTATATCATGTTTTTTTCACTTGAGAAGATATAAAATTCGAAACTAAAAAAGAATTTTTCCCGTATCTTAGAGTATTTCCTTTTTAATTTCCGCAAATATTTTTTTCGGATTTTTTCCCAAAACAAGGTAACAGGGACAAGATAAAATAGCATCGATAGTCTCATTCCACTTCGGAAGATCATTTTCCGCCTGCGGAGTAACCGCTTCTCCCATTAATTTCAAAAAGGCATCTCTTTTATCCATCCTGCGACAAATCGTTTCCTGACCGGACATCAAAGAAATCACATGAGTTAAAGGAACAATAACATTTTGTTGCCATTCTTTTTCTTTCGACCAAGGATTTCCGTATATAAAAACCTGATCGTCTTCTTTTACAATATAATTTCGGATATCATTAATCACCACGGCACCTTCACGAAGAAATTCTTCCATCAATTCTTTTTGCTCATGAAAATAAGAACCCGTCAACAATATTCCTTTGCCGTTCAAAGAAAAAGCACTTCCTTGCATTAAAACACAAGCATATTCTTTTGAAAGAATTCGCGAAGCAATGTATTGCAATAAAATCAATGTCATTTCTTTATTGTAAACATCTTTTGTACTGAAAGAAATTTTGTCCTTGTCATAAACAATTTTTCCTTCAAATTCCTCTTTCCCTTCCGCAAATTGATATTGCGTTTCTATTTGATCTTTTACATACAGTTGATAATTTTTCGATGTAATTTTCAAATCACCTTTTTCAACATCCTCGGAATAAAGATCTTGAAAAATGGTGTACGTAGGTGTTCCCTCTTCCACCATATAAGGTGAGAAAAAATCCAGATAATCCTGTTCATAAAGAAAGTGAATTTCCAAAATCGTATGTACCAAACGTATTTTCATTTTATCACCTTAAAATCGCACCAATGCGTATTTTTTCTTTCCTCTTTTCAAAAGAATATATTTTTCTTCAATAGCCAACTCTTTTGTCAAAAACAATTGAACATCCGTCACTTTTTTTCCTTGCAAAGAAACCGCTCCATTCAAAATAAATTCACGTGCTTCTCTTTTCGAAGTGGCCAATCCCGTTTCTATTAAAGCATCCACAAGGCTTTTATTTCCTTCCGTAGTTTTTAAATCCTGAAAACCCATTTCTATTTCAGATGCGGTTAAAGAAGCAATATCACCGGAAAATAAAGATTCCGAAATGTGCTGTGCTTCGATACTTGCTTGCTTTCCGTGAACAAAACTTGTTACTTCAAAAGCCAAAGTTTTTTGTGCCACTCTTTTTTCCGGGCATTTTTCCATTTCTTCTTTTATTTTTTCAATTTCTTCTAAAGGCAAAAAAGTAAATTGTTTTAATCGTTGAATAACTTCTTCATCCGGAATATTAATCCAAAATTGATAAAACTCATAAGGAGATGTTCGGTTTTTATCGAGCCATATGGATTTTCCGTCTTCCGATTTACCGAATTTCGTACCATCGCTGCGAAGCATTAAAGGAACCGTCAATCCATACACTTTTGCATTCGGACCGCATTTTTTTCGAATCAAATCCATACCTGCAGTAATATTTCCCCATTGATCCTGACCTCCCAATTGAATGGTACAATCATGACTCATATAAAGTTCCAGCCAATCCATGGCCTGAAGCATTTGATAAGAAAATTCGGTATAAGAAATTCCTTCATCCAAACGGGAACGTACAATTTCTTTATTCAGCATCGTAGCAACATTAAATTCTTTCCCGAAATCCCGAAAAAATTCAATCAAAGAAATTCGCGAAATCCAATCGTAATTGTCTACAATGGTTTCCACATGAAACAAAGAACGGATTTGCTCTTTTAAAAGACGGGCATTTTCTTTAACTTCTTCCAAAGAAAGCATTTTCCTTTCACCTTGCATCTTCGGATCACCGATTAATCCGGTAGCACCTCCGACAAGAAGAACCGGATGATGGCCATATTGTTCCATTCGTTTCATCACAATATAGGTAAAAAGATGTCCGACATGAAGAGAATTTCCTGTAGGATCACATCCTAAATAAAAAGTAACTTTATTTTCTTCCAAATATTTTTCAATATCCGGATCCGTCGTATCAAAAAACGAATCTCTTTTCTTTAATTCTTCAATAAATGTCATCGTCTTCTCCTTTTAAAAATAAAATGTCCCGAAAAGGACATATACACAGGCTTTTTCCTGCGTTCTTTTCCTTATTTTTCTTTTTTCAAATTTCCAAATCCTTCTTTTCTAAAAAAAAGAATGAACTTTTTATCGTCTAATGGATTTGGATGATTTTATTTTAACGAATTTCGAGAATAATTACAATCTTATCCGGCACCTACTGGCTTTTTTCTAGCCACAATCGCATTCGCTTCAAATCTTCTTTTGTCGTAATTTTGAAATTCTTTATATTTCCCTTTGATTTATAGATTTTTTGTCCGTAAAAGAGTGCAATCGAAGCATCGTCACTGGCAGAGAAATTTTTCTTTTTTGCATAAGTATAGGCGTTCCAAATGTCTTTTAAATAAAAGCTCTGCGGTGTTTGCGCTAAAAATAATTCTTCCCGATTCAATTCTTTTTCCACTTCTTCTTTTCCGTAAAGAACGCTATCGACAACTTCGATAGATGTAATCGCATTTCCGTTTTTTTGCGCGCACTTTAAATTATTTAAAATCGTCTCTTTATCAATTAATGCTCGCGCCGAATCATGAATGAGAATAAGATCCTCCATAGAAACATGTTCTTTTAAAAATGTTAATCCCTGATAAACCGATTCCCCTCGAGTATCTCCTCCGGGAATAAAAAAAATCGGTTTCGTACAAGAAATATTTTCCTGGAAATAATGCAAATTTTCTTTCGATACAACAAAAGCAATGGCATCGATTTCCTCTAGTGAAGCAAATGTTTCGTAAGCATAAGAAAATAAAGGCTTTCCACAGACAGAGATAAATTGTTTCGGAACCGAAGCTTCCATTCGTGAGCCTTGCCCGGCACAAAGATAAAGAACAATATTCATTTTTTTTCTCCGATGGAAAGGAATTCCGTTTTTTCCCGAACTTTCGTATAAAAATAATCCGTTATCCAAAGAATCGCTTCAAAAACAAAAATCGATAAAGAAAAATAGAAAAGTGTCATCGAAGAAAGAATTTCTTTTTTTTCTCCCAAACGTATTTTTTCTTCGGAAAGAATCTCTTTTTCCGATGATTTGATAAAATAAACATATGCCGTATCATTTTCCATTTCACTTATTTTTAGATTTACTTTTTCCTCTGGTAAATTGTTTATATCCTCTTGTTCCATTTGCACGGCATATTTTTCTAATACAATATATGTTTTTTCATCCTCTGCTATCGTAAAAGTCAAATTCTTTTTATATTCATAATTTTCAATCGTCCCGGAAACATCTTTCATGACACCATAATTCGGTATTTGGGAATGTTGCAAATATAACGAACCGAAAATTATGGAAGCAAGAAAAAAAACAATACTGAAAGTCAAATAGATTCCTTTTTTTCGTTGAAATCTTTTCCGGTTATTTCCGATGACTCTCCGATCAAAAGACAAATAATCTTTTCCTAAACTCAACAAATCTTCTTGCTGAATTTTTTTATTTTTTTTGTAATAAATGAAAAAAAGAATCAGTCCGCTAACAATAGTAAATGGAAGAAAGAAAATCAAAAATCTCCACCCTTCCAAAGAACAAATCAAAAAAGTAAAAAAGCCGATGAGAAAAAGAACTCCCAAGATAAGAGCAACATAAAATCCCCGCATCCGCAAAAAACGATTTTTATAACATAAACCGATATTTTCCAAAGTTTCTTGCTCGTCGGAAAAAGAATCCCGGGAAATAATATATTCTTCTTTAAACCAATGCGTCTGAAGATAAAAAGCCGCTTTATTCTTTATATCAAGCTTTTGCAATTTTAAATAAGTAAAAACGATATAAAGAATAAAGATGATAAAAAAAGTCGCGGACAAACTTCCCAGAATAATACATGCCAAATATTTCTCATTGTAAGACAAAAGCAAAAGCACCAGAAAAACCATAAAAAAATAAAAGCAACCCAAAATCGGAAAAACAAAATTTGTCTCTTTTTCGGTTTCTTTGATGATTTTTCTCCAATCTTCTTCGGATAATTTTTCTATTTTTTCAAGATATTCTTCTTTGATTTTCACCGCAAATCACCATTATTTATACTATAATCGCTTAACCGGACCTTTTCAATCTTCACTTTCAAGAAAATGAAAGTTCCAAAGAAACCGGGCAATGGTCACTTCCCATAATCTCCGAATGTATCTCTATTTTTTTTACTTTCGGAAGTAATCGCTCGGATATCAAAAAATAATCAATTCTCCATCCGATATTTTTTTCACGCCCGAAAATTTTATAACTCCACCAGGTATAGGCAATTTTTTCCGGATAAAAATAGCGATAGACATCGAAAAATCCAAGATTCAACAATGCTTGAAAAGCATGTCTTTCTTCCCATGTGAATCCGGCACATCCTTGATATAATTCGGCATTTTTTACATCGATTTCTTGTGGTGCAACATTTAAATCTCCACCATAAATCACTGGTTTTTCACTATCCAATTTTTTCAAATACTTTCGCATATTCTCTTCAAACTCCATTCGATAAGCAAGTCTTTTCAATGCCTCTCCGGAGTTCGGCACATAGCAACAGACAAAATAAAAATCCTTGAATTCCAAGGTTATCACTCTTCCTTCATCATCATATTTTCCATCTTCCAACCCATAATGAACCGAAAGCGGTTTTCTTTTTGTATAAATAGCTACCCCAGAATATCCTTTACGGATCTTCGATTCCCGATGGTAAGACAAAAAAGTGGCAAATCCAAACACCAAAAACTCAACAAAAATTTCATATGCTTATGTGGCGCAGCAGGTAGCGCACAGCCTTGGTAAGACAAAAATGTGGCGTTTTGCAGGTGTAAAAAACAACTAAATATCCCCAATTTGCTGGTGTGGCTTAGTGGGAAAGCGCGGCCTTGGTAAGGCCGAGAGAGCGGGTCCGATCCCCGCCACCAGCTCCATCAAAAAGTGCCTAAACTCCTTTATTTTAGGCACTTTTATTATTTTTCCATAACAAATAAAAATTTTCAAAAATCTTTACACTTTTTACACTTAGCACAAAAAAAAGGACCGAAGTTCACATTTTTTGAACTTCGGTCCAATTCGTTCTAAAACTGCCAAAAACTTGTATATTTGTTGTCAACTGTTGTCAAATTGTTGTCAGTTTTTTACATTTCAAAATCTTTTTCTCGTTTTCTTTTGCGTTCTTCTCTTTCTTTCATAAGTTTTTCAAACAAGGCATCAAGCTCATCATCAGTAAATTGCTCGGTAGGACTGTCATCTTGTTTGGTAGAATTGCTTTCATTTACAATATTGTTTTCTTTAATTCTTTCATTAAGTTTGTCAGTTGTTTGCCGTATATACTCATTGTCAACAGAATTATAGACTGTAATTGTTGTCTTTACATCTCGATGACCTAAAAGTTGTTGTATAACTTTTGGGTTTTCGTTCATTTCAAACAACATATTTGAAAAAGTGTGGCGTAGTCCATGAAAATGTATATCATATTCCATTAACTTATTTCTTTTTAAAAACCTATTGAAAATAACTCTGCAACCTGAATAAGTTCGCACACTACCATCATTGTTTGCAAAAACAAAAGAATTTGGAGCCGTAAGTTCAGCATCCAAATTCTCTAATTTTTGTTTCTTCTTTTGTTTGTCTTTATATTCTTTCAGCACTTCCACAACTAAGTCCACAATGGGTATTTCTCTGACAGAGCAAGTTGTTTTCGTCTCTCCAATAACGGTTATCCTTTTTAATATATCTCCTTTATCATTATACTTTACATCTTGCGTGACCGCTTGTTCAATTTTTAAGCGTTTGTTTTCAAAATCAACATTCGACCA
>CANRDP010000006.1 GCA_947629415.1 uncultured Bacilli bacterium | reverse complement strand
CCGGCTTGACGCAAAGAAGCTAATAAAGCGTTAAACGATGTTACAATCGTTGCCGCGTCGGCAGCAGGATCAAGATCTGCCACAGCTGGTCCGGCAACAATGGTGCCCGCTTCACCTTGAGGTCCTTGTGGACCGGTAGGTCCGATTGGTCCTTGAGGGCCAGTAGGTCCCACCTCACCGGTAAGTCCGATCGGCCCTTGTGGTCCGGTAGGTCCTACTTCACCTGTTGCTCTTGTGTTTTATGGGATGGGTTTATTTTGTTTTTTTTAATGTTTCAGGACTTTCTTTTACTAAGAATTTGTAATAAATATGAATTTCGCGTTCACCAATCTCGTCCTTTTCGCCTATGGTTATGTAATCGATAAGTTCTTGACACATTTCACGCGTCAAACTTTCGCATAAACTATATTGTTTCAATTTTCGAATGTACTCTTCGACATTCGCATCGTCTTTGTTTTTATTTGATAACCGCTTTTCAATTTCACATTTTGCTTTCAAAATCGTTTCCCGTTCTGATTTATATTTTTCGCAAATACTTACAAATACACTTTCGGGAAAATTCCCCAAAACTTTTTCTTCAAACACAGATTGCAAAAGCTTATCGATTTCTACGAGTCTATTTTGATATGTTTTCAGCTGCTTTTCGTTGGAGTTCTTATTTTCCTTACTTTGTTTCGACCATTCGCTTAAAAAACGTTCTTTGACTTTTTTTTCGTCCATCTTGATATTTGCAGAAAGCGTTCTTATATCATTCAAAACCAACTGTTCCAGTGTCTTTTCGGTAATATGATGAGAAGTGCAATATTTTTTTCCAAGATCAACATAAGTTCGGCAAACGAAGCAAGTAGGAGCGTCTTTTGCGGTTTTGAGCTTGAGTTTTTTTCCACAATCGGGACAAACAACAAGTCCGGACAAGGCGTGAACTTTTCCCGATTTATCCGCCCTCCCGCGCGGTGAGGTGTAAGTTGCCTGCACTTTGTCCCAAACATCTTTTGAGATGATTGGTTTATGGGAATTTTCTGTCACAATCCACTCGCTTTCGGGTAAATTTACAACTCTATGATTTTTATAAGATATTCGCATTGTTTTGTGCTGAATGGTATTACCGAGATATGTCGGGTTGGACAATATCCAACGCACCGTTCGCGGTACCCAAAATGAGGAACAATTGCGATCCCATTTACTACCATTTAATCGCGTATAATGTGTGGTAGGATTTGGTATGCCTTCGGAAGTAAGTATTCGTGCAATCGTCCGGGCCGAATTTCCTTGCAACCGCAAATCATAGATGCGTCGTACTACTTTTGCCGCCTCTTCGTCTATCACGGCGGTACGCTTGTCATCGCTTCCCACCTTGTAACCATAAGGGTAGCTCCAATTTGTGTACTTTCCCGCGCGTTGACTTGCCTCAAAAACCGCCCGAATTTTCCTGCTCGTATTCGCGGCATACCACTCGTTGAACACGTTCATGATAGGCATCATGTCCATCGCAGTTGAACACCTATCCGCCGTGTCCACATTGTCATTAAGAGCGATGAAACGTATTCCGTAAGCGGGAAAGATGTAGTCTATGTATTGTCCAATCTGAATGTAGTTGCGTCCGAAGCGCGATAGATCTTTGACGATAATCGTGTCTATTTTTCCTATCTGCGCATCGGAAAGAAGTCGCTTTACTCCCGGTCGGTTGAAATTCGTTCCCGAATATCCGTCGTCAACATACTCATCTACGATTATACCTCCGTTATCCTCCACATACTTTCTGAGGATGATGCGTTGATGCTCAATGGACATTGATTCGCTTACCTTTTCGTCATCGCGACTGAGTCTCATATAAATCCCGATTTTATTAAGTTGTGTTTGCTTTGCCATTGAATATCTCTTTTTTTGTCAAAACAAAAAAGTTATAACATGTTTATGATGCCACAACGATTGTAACTTCATAAAAAAATTGTATTTTGAATTCGTCATAAGTCCATTTCTCTACTTGTACATCGCTCGGCAAGTTCCAATAACAATGTACTTAAATCTTTATTCCCAACAAAATGTCTTATGATATGAAATCGTTTTCCGCTGATTTCGATCTTCCTATGAGAAGTTGGAAATTTCTCATGTACATTGTTGTTTTTATCTTCTTTTTTATCCGTATTTTTTCCCCCCTGATTTAATTTAACATTACTTATACTTATGACTTATCACTTTTTTCTGTGCATGTTTTTTTCTTGTTTATCACATAATCGCATTAGCAATTCCCGTCAGATGAGGTGCAAAATGAAGATGATCTTTTGATGTATTTTCTTGACAAATATTTGTTTTTGCGACTAATATATAGTTATACTATAGATTGGTCGCGGAGGTGCGCATGTATATTAAAAGAAGCATTGAATCTTTACTCAGAAAAAGAGCAAAAAACAGCAGATGTATTCTCGTCACAGGAGCAAGACAAGTGGGAAAATCTACTTTGCTTAAAAAGCTTTATAGCGACGTACCCTACGTAACTTTTGACGACAAGTTGCTATTGGCTACTGCAATTAATGATCCAAAACTTTTCATCAAAAATCTTCCCAAACCGTCCATAATAGACGAAGTTCAGTATGCATCTGAGATCTTTCCATATATCAAAATGGAGTGTGACAAATCCGACATGTACGAAAACTATTACCTCACGGGATCACAGCAAATGCGACTTATGTCTAAAGTGCAGGAGTCCTTAGCAGGTAGGATTTCCATATTAGAATTGCAAGGTCTATCCATGCGAGAACTCAATGGGATAGATTTTAATAAACACTTTGTTCCAACGGAAGAATATATAGCCGCAAGAGAAAAGCAGCTGAAAACCTATGATAACCTTTGGCAGACCATACATCGTGGCATGTATCCCGAAATAAATGTTACGGAAAGGGATTGGCAAGACTTTTATTCGTCATATGTTCAAACGTATTTGGAACGTGACATCAAAGAAGAAATCGAAATAAAAGATATGCTTGCTTTTACCAGATTCCTTTCGGCAATTGCGGCAAGAACGGGACAAATGCTCAATTATATGTCCGTGGCGCAAGATGTCGGTGTTACGCAAGTAACAATCAAAAATTGGGTGTCCGTGCTGGAAAGGACGGGTATAATCTTCATATTGCAGCCGTATTCTTCTAACCATTTGACACGTGCAATCAAGACACCAAAACTCTATTTCAAAGATACAGGGCTTGCATGTTATCTATCCAAATGGAATAATGCGGAAGCACTTGAGCAGAGTGCAGTCGCCGGAAATATGTTCGAAACGTTCGTTATCTCAGAAATATTAAAATCGTTCAGTAACGAAGGAAAAGACTATACCTTCAATGTGTTCTACTATCGCGGCAAGGATAAAAAGCGCATAAAAGAAAACGGAGAAATATTCAAAGAAGAATGTGAAATAGATCTCATCATCGAAGAGAATGGTACACTATATCCCATCGAAATCAAAAAGAGTGCTAATCCTAACAAATCGATGGCCTTTGCCTTTGATGTTTTAGATAAGGATGTGGACAAAAAACGCGGCATGGGTGCCATCGTCTGTCTATACGACACCAAACTTTATCTTTCCGACGATCTTGTTGTTTTACCAATTGAATATGTATAGGTGAGTTTTTAATCTGCATAGAGTTTTTTTGATCTTATTTTCTTTGATGATATTTTATAAAAACGCGATCAAAAAGATCAAAAGAAAAAATTTACGATATCGGGACATAAATCATAAAAAACGGTAATAAAAAAACCTTTGGCAATCAAAGAACTTGTTTTTGCTATAACTTCTTATTTTGATTTTTCCCTTAAAGTACTGGTTCTGTAGGTCCCGTAGGTCCTTGTGGTCCGGTTGCTCCGGTTAATCCAATTGGACCCTGTGGTCCGGTAGGTCCTACTTCACCTGTAGGTCCGGCCACTCCGGCAGGGCCTGCTGGTCCTACTGGTCCTCGCGGGCCAGGAACATAAGTTATTGCGCTTGTTGTTTGCGTGGAATTTCCACATCCACAGTTATTAAAGAAACAGATATAAATCACCCTTTTTGGCATTGCCGTTTCATACTATGAGACTTAAAGAATAAGAAATATGAAATATGCCCAAAGCACTTATTTTTTTTATCATAAATTATCCTATGAAGACATTAAGCGTATGCATGATTGTGCGAAATGAAGAAGCAAAATTGGAATCACTTTTGCAAAGTGTGCTTTCTTTTGCCGACGAATTGATTATTGTGGATACAGGAAGCATGGATCATACTGTTGACATAGCGAAAAAATATACGAAAAAAGTTTTTTCTTTTCCTTGGATTGACGATTTTTCAAAGGCAAGAAATTTTTCTATTGATCAAGCCACCTCCGATTATTTTATGTGGTTAGACGCAGATGATAAAATTTTACCTTCGGAGCAAAAGAAACTGAGAACATTAAAAAGAAAATTAACAAAAAATATGTATCTTTTTCCTTATTGTCTTTTGAATGAAAAAAATGAAATTTCTCTTATGTTTTATCGGGAACGTATTATGAAAAATATCCCTCGATTCCGTTTTCAAGGAGTAATTCATGAAGCGATTCCTTTGGATAAAAATATTTCTTATGAATCTATTCCGATTTATCATCAATATTCCGAAGAGTCTCACACTGCAAGGAATTTAAAAATATTGGAAAATTTAAAAAAAGAAAGATTACTTTCCTCCCGGGAACTCTATTATTACGGAAGGGAACTGATGGATGGAAATGATAAGAAAAAAGCTTGTACCGTTTTTGAAGAATATTTAATTCGCTCGGACACTTGGCCTTTGAATGCCATGGATGCTTGTCTTCATTTATATTACCTATACAAAGAAATTCATGAAGATTCTAAGGCAAATCAAAAATTATTTCAGGCTTTGAGCTATGGATATCCTAACGCGGATGTATTGGTAACGATCGGACAACATTTTTATGAAAAAAAAGATTACAAAACCGCAAAATTTTATTTTAAACTCTGTTTAAAAATAGAAAAGGATCCTCTTATTTTTACTCATTACGATGCAATCGATTTTTTACCGCATCTTTATTTGGCTCTTATTGCCTATCAAGAAAAAGATTATTCCAAAGCGATAAAAGAAAATCTTCTGGCATTGAAATACAAACCTCAAGATCCTTATGCTTTAAAAAATCATGAATATTATACCGAAAAGCTGCATTCGGAAACAAAATAATTCTTAAGTTCCGTCTTCTTCTTTCAAAGTAATATGGATGGTCATTTCCAAAAGTAATCCCGCTTTTTTTATGGATTCTTTTTTGGGAATTAAAAGTAATTGTAAATTTTCGTTTTCAAAAAGATGTATTGCTTTTTCTTTCATAGTTGCTCCTTTTTAAATACAATAGACAAAAAGAGCAAATATTTGTCATTTTTCTTCTTTTTCTTCTTTCTCTGTGTTTAGAGTTGAATCCTCTTTTTCAACTTTTTTTCGTGTAAATTTTAAAGAAATTTTTTGAGAAATGGATTCTAAAAAATTATTAATTGCCGCGGATTTTTTGTAAGAAATAATAAAAAGTATCCCGGCAAGAATTCCTAAAACAATTAATACGGGAACTCCCCATCCTTCATAAGGAATAAATTCTCCGGACATAAATAAAAGAGTACCCATTACCGAAGTAAATCTTGTAATCACTTGTAAAATAAGAAAAGCAAACCAAGAAATCGACGTTATTCCCGCGATGGAGCAAAGAAGATCATCCGGGAAAAATGGTAATAGAAACATAAAAAAGAAAAGCACAATTTCTTTTCCTTTCAATTTTTTCAAATACTTATTTACCGTTTCTTTATCTCCCACGACCCAGTTCACAAAAGGACGACCGATTTTTCTTCCCAAAAAAAATGCAAATAACCCACCGATAAGCATTCCGATATAAGAAAGAATTAACGAATCCCAAAAGCCAAATAAATAATTTCCCGCAAGAATCGTTACCATTCCCGGAATAGGAACGAAAGTAACTTGCAAAAAAGAAATAAGCACAAATATAAATTTACCAAATGGACCAGTGGATTGAATAAATTCTTGCATTTTTTGTTGATCTTTTAAATCTTCCAATTGAAAACCGAATCCATAAGATAATGCCAAGCCACAACCGAGAAGAACGATAGCAAGGACAAAAACACCCAAAAGAAATTTCAAGACGCTTTTGATTATTCTTTTTTTATGTTCCGTCATTTTATTACCTCAATTCTATTATATCCAAGTGCTCGCTTGTTGTAACCAGTATTATTTTTTTATTAATCCACGATTGTTTTTAATTCTTTATATTCTTCTTTCCATTCTTTTATTTTTTTAATATAATTTTCTTTCAATACATCCGGGAGTATTTTCATAAAATTTTCTTTATAAACTTGTTTCTTTTTACCGAGTGTCAAACGATGTGCCAATATTTTTCTGCGAAATTCCAATAAACATTTGATATCTACCTCCGGGGATATCAATTCTTGCATTTCGTTTTTACTTTCAAGAATATATTCAATTAAACTGGGGAGATATTTATCTTGAATAGAAAAAAGAAGATTCTCTCCGCGATAAAGAATGGCACGAAAATAATCTTCCAATAAACCTATGTAAAGATAATGGAATTGATTCCATTTTTGATTATATTGATCTAACAAAAGAAAATGCGCATAGGTACAAGACACTCTGAAATTTTTTAATAATTCCATATAATCGAAAAATACTTTTTCACCACGTGTTTCAATAAAAAAATCTATCTCTACCTTTTTATCATAGTAATCTTCTACTCCCTGAAAGATCTTTTCTTTGTTTCGCAACAGGAACATAATTTGGCCTATTTTGAAAAATCCATCGAGGGAAATCTTACTTTCATAAATTCATCATCAAATTGCGAATCAAAAAATGCGGAAATCGGATCATTTGCAGGAACGCCGCTTGCTCTTTGTGCATAGCGTAAAATTGCACCTAAAGAAAAAATCATATCGATAAGAACAATAGTGAAAAGAACAAGCATTACAATATGAAATATTTTTGGAGGAAATTGATTTGTCAATCGTATTACCGGTTTATATATCAAAAAAACAACAATAATACATAATAATCCCCAAAATAGACAAAAAGGAATCGTAATTCTTCCGTTGATATTTAAGATTTCATTACTATAATCCCAAGATCTGCTGCCGATAATCTTCTCTTCCAAAAAAGAAAGCGTATATTCCGTTACACCGCCGACAAGTGATCCAATCAAAAAAACTTGCCATATTTTTTTTAAATTTTTTAAAGAAACCGCGATAGCCACTGCTCCGATTCCGTAAACAAAATTAAAAGGAGTAAAAATGGTTCCACTGCAATAAACGAATTGGCCTACTTTAAGATAATTCAAAATAGTTTCCCAAATCGTGCCAACCATACCTCCAAGTAAATACAAAAAGATTATTTTATAGAAATCTAGAGTGATTGGTTGTGCTTTTTCCGAAATTTGTTCTGACATTTGGTCATGTTCAATTTCCATAATTACCTCCGATAATCTTTTCAAAGATTAGTTTATCGAAAAATAAGGGATTTTTCCATTCTTTCCTATAATTTCTTTAAAAACATTGAAAAATACATTTGTTCTTACATATTTTTCCTTTTTTCGACCAAAATAACTCTAGGAGGTTTTGCATGAAAAAACACGAATTTAACGATACTTTTTTAAATAAAGAAAAAGATATTTTAAACGATATTGCGGATGAAGATGTCATATATGATGAATCACAAACCGGTCCTCAAGAAGAACCATTTCTTTTTGAATATCATCTGGATTTAGAGCTTTGGAAAAAGTTTTTGGAAAAGCAAAATAAAAAACATTATTAACAAAAAAGAGGACTTTTTCCTCTTTTTTTAAACCCGATAATATTTTTCCATTTCTTTTTCCCAATAAATTTTATCTTTTTGTGTGATTTTTCGAACAACACGACAAGGATTACCGACACAAACCACATTATCCGGAATATCCTTAACAACAACACTCCCGGAACCAATAACGACATTGTTCCCTATAGTTACTCCGGGATTAACAATAACATTACCTCCAAACCAAACATCGTTTCCAATGGTAATTGGTTTTCCAAATTCCAAATAACGATTACGCACATCTTTATCAATAGGATGTCCTGCAGTATAAAGAGATACTCTTGGCCCGAAAAAAACATTATTTCCGATAGTTATTGGTGCAACATCCAAAAAAATACATTGATAATTAAGGTAGACATTATCACCGAAGGAAATATGCTTTCCATAATCACAATAAAACGGAGGTTGTAATAAAAAATTTTTTCCTACTTTTTGGAAAATTTCTTTATAAAGTTTTTCTTTTTCCTGATTGGATAAGTTTTTTGTTAAATTCAATTCATCTATTTTTGCATGACAAGAAGACATCTCCTGTGCCAATTCTTCATCGACACAATAAAGCTCTCCTTTTAACATTTGTTCCTTATTTTTCATCTTGTCTCCTAAATTCTTCTATACCTTTTTTTAATCGATTTAATCCTTCAAGTAAGGTGTTTTTAGAACACGCGACATTCATCCGTAGAAATCCTTGACCGGCTTTCCCATATTCGCTTCCGGCACAAAGATATAACCCTGTTTCTCTTCGAATAAAATCCGCCAGAATCTCACTATTATCGCAAACTTTCTTACAATCTATCCATATTAAATAAGTTGCTTTTGATAAAATTACTTTTATTATAGGAATTTCTTCGAATATATATTTTTGAACTATTTCTCTATTTTGATCAATATATGCATTAAAAGAATTTAACCATTTTTCACTTTGCTTATACGCGGCAATAACCGCAGAAATCGCAAAGGAATTCGGTTCTGCAATTTCATCGGTATTCAAAGCTCTCCAAATTTTATGTCGCAAAAAATCGTTAGGAACGACCACCGCCGCAGTTTGCAATCCAGCCAAATTAAACGCTTTTGAGGGAGAACAATACATAATACTATTTTCTCTGCACCATTCATTTATCGAGGCAAAAGGAACATAATCCTGCCCTTTTTCAATAATATCGCAATGAATTTCATCCGAAAGAACAAGAATATGATATTTTTCACAGATCTTTCCTATTTTTTCCAATTCTTCCTTAGACCATATTTTTCCTATAGGATTATGAGGATTACAAAGTATCAATAATCGAACTTGAGGATCTTTTAAACAATTTTCCAATGCCGTGAAATCGATAGAATATTCATTTTCTTTATATTGCAATGGGCATTCTACTACCTGACAACCATTATTGATAATCGAGTTAAAAAAGATATTATATACCGGAGTAAGCAACACCACCTTTTCATTTGGTGTGGTTAATTTTCGGATAGTACTTGAAATTGCCGGTACTACTCCGATACAAAAAATCAACCAATCTTTTTTTATGACAAAATGATGTCTTTTTTCCCACCAATATTGATATGCTTCATACCATTCATCAGGAACAACAGAATAACCAAATATACCTTGATCTACTTTTTTCTTTAGTGCTTCTAAAATTTCAGGCGCGGCTTTGAAATCCATATCCGCGACCCACATGGGCAATTCATCTTCTTCCACATTCCATTTCAAAGAATAAGTATTTCTTCGATTAATTTTTTCATCAAAATAATCCATTTCTTTCTCCTAGAAATGCGGTTCATCCAAATACGCATCAATTTTCTCGCAAACAATCTTTGTTTTTGATGGATCGATTTTATCTTTTTGAAGGATTAATTCTTTAATTCCTTTAGCTCTTATTTTCCCGGATGCAGGATTCAAAATACTTTCTACCGAATCTACGATTTCCGCATCCACGGAAGAATATTCAAAAGCCAAAGTAGTATGAGGTAAACGACAATTTTTTAAGACCAGATTGTCAATAAAACACATTCCTTGTAAACTTTCCACCGTGCAATTGATTAAAGTCAAATTTTTCGAATTCCATCCAAAATATTCTCCCGATATATACGAATCATAAATCGTGATATTTTCACTATTCCAAAAAGCATCTTTCGAAATAAATTTCGAATTATGTACAACAACATTTTTTGCTCCGTCAAAAGAATAATCCCCTTCAATATCCAAATTCTTTGCTTCGATATTTTCACAATTCATTCCAAAATATTCTCCTGTTATTTTAACATTTTCCAAGGTAATATTTTTACAATTCCATAAAGTTTCTTTGGCATTTGGAAAAACAACATCGCACAGCACTACTTGATCGCATCTTCGAAAATTTTTCGGTGCCTCGATATAACTATCCCGAACAGAAATATTTTTGGTATACCAAACTCCCGCTCGCGCGGTTTCTTTCCATATCGAATGCCTTACTTTAATATTGGATCCATACCATAAAGGATATTTCCAAACAAAAGTAGAATCGATTATTTCTAAATTTTTACTCTCCTTTAAGGGGGATTCGCCACTTAAAAAAATACATTCGTCTATTTTAACCGAATCACTTTGAAATAATGCTCTTTCTTCCTGAAAAGTTTTCTTTTCGATTACGATTTGATTTTTCATTTTTTTCCTCTCGTTTTATTTTAACATAGTTTCTTTGATATTAAATATCTTATGTAAGGAATTCTATTCCCTTTTTTGTAGTTTTATCCGTATCTTATTTTCTATTTTCCATAAAAGCAACCTGATCTTTTATGGTTTCAAAAAATTCTCTGGAATGATAATGTAATTCTTTTTCTGCTTTCATACAAGAAAAATTTCCGTTGCTTTTTAAAGTATCCAAAGAATATTTGGTGTAAAGTGGACGCTTTCTGCGAATTTTAAAAAGAATCCATAAGAAAGGTAAACCGAAATAAGCAATGCCCATCGGTAACGTTTTTATTCTTTTTTTCTGTTTCAAATCCGCTACAATATCCAAAATTTCCGTCACAGAATGATATTTCCCGGTCAAAAGATAACATTCTCCTTTTTTTCCGAGCTCTACTCCTTGAAGAATTCCATCCGCTACATCACGAACATCCACGAAATTATATCCACCATTGACAGATGCCGGCAATTTATTCTTTAAAAAATCATTTATGACTTGCGTTAAATGTGTGTTTGAATAATCTCCCGGCCCCAAAATACCACTGGGATGAACAATTATAGCATCTAATCCTTGTTTTTTTACCGCATCCAAAACCAATTGCGAAGAAATTGCTTTCGTTTTTGCATAACCACCATAGACCAAATTCGGGTCAAAAGAACTTACTTCTTTCATCTCTTGTTTTTTCTTTTTTAAAGGTATTGCATGCACAGAAGAGACATAAACCATCCTCTTCACTTGATATTTTAAACAAAGATCAATTACATTTTGTGTTCCTTGCACATTCACTTCGTACATATCTTTATCTATTTTTTTACTTTGAATGGAAACAATTGCCGCGGTATGAATAACAATCAAAGAATCTTTCCTATCGATAAAAGTTTTTTCCAAAGTATTTTTATCTCTTGTATCCCCATAGTAAATTTCCATATCAAAAAAGAGATTACCGAAAACTTGTTTTGCCTTTTCTTCGCTCCGCGCAAATCCGATAACTTTTTTCTTTTGCTCTATTAATTTTTTCGCAACAATATTCCCAACATATCCTGTGATTCCTGTTATCAAATAGGTTTCATCCATGTATTCATACCTCAGGCAAAATGATTATTTGCTCATAATTCCTTTGATAAATTCTATTTCCGCTACTGCATCCAAGCGAGGAAATAACGGTGTTCCTTTCATTACTTTCTTTCCACCTGTCATTGTAAGATCTTCCAAAGATTGCCATGTTTGTTCTTTTTCATCTAAACCTAATTGTTGATACAATTGTTGCGGTGCTTTTAGTAAGACCGGAGACAAAAGAATCGCACATTGTCTTAAGGTATTTGCCAAGTGATTCATACAAGAAGCCAATTCTTCTCTTTTTCCTTCATCTTTTGCCAATTCCCAAGGCTTGCTTTCTTCAATATATTTATTTGCTCTTGCTACATAATTCATTACTTCGACAAAAGCTTCGGTTACATGCAAGGAAAGCATATTTTCTTGATATTTTTTTATAGCGTTTTTGCCAAATTGTTCTAATTCCTCATCAAATTTTGTTATTGATCGATACTCTGGAATTACCCCGTCAAAATATTTCGTAATCATGGCAACCGTACGATTTAAAAGATTACCAAAGTCATTTGCTAAATCCACATTGATTCTTTCTACGAATTGTTGCGGTGAAAAGCTTCCGTCACACCCGAAAATCGTTTCTCGAACCAAATAATAGCGTACCGCATCCAATCCATATCGTTCAATCAATGGATCCGGAGAAACAACATTTCCCTTGGATTTTGACATTTTTTCATCTTTCATCATCAATAATCCATGCACAAACACTTTATCGGGAAGACGTAATCCCAAAGCCATCAAAAAAATCGGCCAATAAATAACATGGAAGCGTGTAATATCATTTCCGACAAGATGTAAAATTTCGGAATGTTCTCCCCAAAATTCGCGAAATTTAGAATCATCTTTACTTAAATAACCCAATGCCGAAATATAATTTAACAATGCATCCAACCAAACATATACCACATGCTTGGGATTTTCTTTAACAGGAATTCCCCAAGAAAAAGAAGTACGCGAGATGCATAAATCTTCTAATCCCGGCTTTAAAAAATTATTGATCATTTCATTTTTTCGTGACTCCGGGACAATAAAATCCGGATGTTCTTCATAAAATTTCATCAAACGATCAGCATATTTGGACATCCGAAAAAAATATGCTTCTTCTTTGGCTTTATGTACTTCTCTTCCGCAATCCAGGCAAATATGCTTTTCACCGACTTGAGAATCTGTCCAAAAGGATTCACAAGGAGTACAATACCATCCTTCATATTCCCCTAAATAGATGTCGTCTTGTTCTAATAATTTTGTAAAAACTTTTTGCACGACTTCTACATGTCTTTGCTGCGTTGTACGGATATAATCATCATTGGATATTTCTAAATCTTTCCAAAGTTTTTGAATTCCTTTTACGATATTATCCACAAATTCCTGAGGAGTAACTCCTTTTGCCTGTGCGTTTTTTTCAATTTTTTCACCATGCTCATCACTGCCGGTCAAAAAATAAACTTTGTCTCCGATCATTCTATGATACCGTGCAATTACATCGGCAATTGTCGTACAATAAGCATGTCCGATATGGAGATTCGCACTCGGATAATAAATCGGAGTGGTAATATAAAATATGTTTTTCATAATACTCCTTTCCAAAAAGAAAAATCCGCCACACCGTGACGGATTTTCATTATTTCATTCCGTATTTCTTCATGAAACGATCGACACGGCCATCGTTCTGAGTGAATCTTTGTTTTCCAGTATAGAATGGATGGCATTTCGCACATGTATCAACACGAATTTCTTTTAATGTTGAACCTGTTTCGAATGTGTTTCCGCAAGTAAGGCAAGTAACCTTACATCGGTAATACGCCGGATGAATGTCCTTTTTCATTTCAAATATCTCCTTCCGCCTTGAATCTCAAAATGTATTCAAAGAAAGCATTGTTATTTTATCAAACAAAAAGTCCGGATACAAGTAAAAGATAATTTTTTTAAGTGTTAACTATTAATCTCCGTGCAACAAATAATAATTAACCTTTTTAATTTAAGCTTTATAAGTAATTTTTATTGCCCCAATATTCATACCACCGGATTTGCTGGAAATAGAATATGTTCCTGCTTCCAAAGTATATTTCAATTCGGTAGCTGCAGTAATTGCATCAAAAGCATGGATTTCTGTGTCTCCGCTATCTTTTATTACCAATTGCCGTGCTGTAGAATCATTAGAACTTCGTGCATAAATCGTAATATCGGCTTGTTTGGTAATTGCAAAGGAAACTTTACGAGCAGCGGATGTTGCACTGCCTTCTAATTTTAATTCCCCTGTATATAACGCATCAAAAGAAGTATAGTAGTTAACACCATGTTTAATCTCTACTGTTTTATCACTAGTAGCATAGATAGTAAATATTCCTTCTTGTAAGTTGGTAGTATATGTTCCTTCCGATAATTCCGCAAAATTCAAAACTTCCGTTTCTTTTTGTGGTACATTCGGATTATCTTCTTCCTCTGGATCTTTATTTACAATCGGTTCACCGATGATATTTGCTTTTAATGGTCCGGAAAAATTTTTACAATCCTGTTTTGCCTGATTTGCAGAAGATAAATAGGTTACATTCGAACAATGTTTTTCCGCATCATAATAAAAGTTGGAAGGATTGGTATCAAAATTTTGATCATAGATATTACTATTTCCTACCTTTGTGTCACGATCCGTAACTTCTGTAATCGTATTTTTAGTTTTATCAACGGGACAATTATCAAAAACATTATTATATGATTTAATAACTCCAGAGCTTTTTGTTTCCATTGGATTTTTACCACCCTCAAAATAACAATTTTCCACAAAAGCATAAGCATTGGCACGAATAGACATACTTGTCGTTGTGGTTTTGTAATAATAATTATTATACATGTGCATATTGGCTTGTCTTCCCAAAGGTAATCGTTGCGAACATTGATTATAGTAATTATGGTGGAAAGTTAAGCAAGCGGTATGTTGCGTGTCACCTCCACCAACCAAACCTGTTTTGTGATTATTATAATATTGGTTATAAGAAATCGTAATATAAGCATTCTTTTTAAAATCGGTTGCTCCATCTCCTTCTAACTTGTCTTGCTCGGGGCATACATCCCAATAATTTTTCCCTTCATTAAACAAATTGTTATGTAACCAAATGTGTCCCGTGGTAAATCCTGCTAGTGTCTCTGCATCATCGGGACCTTCAAAAGAACAAGCATCTTCGGTATAATCATCAAAAGTTAAATTTCGAACTTCAATACTAGAACATTTTTTAAAAGTAAATCCCCATTGAAAAATCATGGCATCTCCGATTCCTTCAATAGTAACATTTTTTGCTTCAATGACATCCAACATATTATAATAGGAATCAAATTCACCGCTACTATAATTAATTTTATTGGTTAATCCATTTAATTTTGAGTATTTCGATGTATCCAATTGATTCAGATCATTTGTGGTAATATAATCTTCATCCATATTTTGTTTTGGTAAAGGCTGACCTTTTTGATCGAGAATTTGATTAGCGGAAAGATTACTGGATCCTTTAGAATAAGAAATTGTCTTCCATGTCGCAGCATTTACTCTTCCAACAATACGAATAATTAAAGGCTTGTTACTCTCGGATTGATGTTTCAAAATCTCAGCAATTCCTTCGTATGTTTTTCCTCCGATTTGTGCGGTAACCGTATTCTTATTCTCATCATTTACATATACAATAACGGCATTTGCTTTTGGTGTACCATCATCATTATATCCCCCTACACCGGTTGTTTTGAAATGAGCATAACCTGAACGATCATAATTTTTGATTTCTATATTTTTCATTTCCAAAACTTTTTGATCAGAGGTTGTTATTTTGAAATTATAAATGCCTGCTTTTAATCCAACGGCATCAAATCGAGCAGTCGTATTATCCTTTTTTCGAATTAATTCTTGATCAATTCTCGTATAACCTGTTTCGTTAACTAATTGATATTCCACTTTTGCATTTTGGGCATTGGTATCCGACCATTCGGCATAGGCCCCCTCCGATAAAACACCTTGTGCCAATATTTCCGCATCAACGGAAGGAGTAACCGAACTACTATTGCTACTGGTCTTGCTACTAGAACTTGTTTGTTGACTTGAAGTAGAAGAAGATGTTGCACTACTCGTATTCCCGTTTTGTGAAGTTGTTGGCATTGAAGATGAATCTCCGCCGGAAGAAATCGACGAAGATACTCCGGTTGAAGATGCAGAAGATGAATTCTGATTCGGTGTACAACCTACGGTAAGCATCAAAAGAGGTATTAAAATATTTCGTAATTGTTTTTTCATTGCTATCACCATTTGTATTTTAAAAAAGAAAAAGTATGGTTTCAAGACCTACTTCTTTTTTTAGATTTCTTTATGCTTAAATTTAGATAAAATATTTGTTTATTTCTTTAAGAAATAATTGACACTATTAAAAAACATTACTATCATTACTAATAGTGTTAGATAAAGGAGATGTCCCTTTTATGAATAGTTATGAAAAAGCCGAAAAAATTTTTTTGCATTTAAAGCAAATTTGGCCCTTGGATCTTTCACAAAAAATCAATGAATGTTTGCAAGGCACCACCTGTATACTTTATTATCTTTCCGAAAATAACGATTGCTTGTCCGGAGACATTGCTAGTACATTGCATATGAGTACCCCTCGCGTTTCCGCCGCAATCAATTCTTTGCAAAAAAAAGGATATGTAACAAGAAGAGATGATAAAAAGGATGCTCGAAAGACGATTGTTTCTCTTACGGAAGCCGGAAAGACATTTTTGCAAGAAAAATACGAAAAAATTATTTCGTTTTTATCTTATCTGATTGATCTTGTCGGTGAAGAAGAAATGGAACATTTCAATCAAACCATTGAAAAAATTCATACATCAATGGAACAATTAAGAAAAAAGGAGGAAGTGTCATGTTAAAACTGGTTGATATTACAAAAACATACTCAACGGCAACAATGGATGTTCAAGCTTTAAAAGGAATTTCCATTGCTTTTCGCCAAAATGAATTTGTTTCTATTCTCGGTGCTTCCGGATGTGGAAAAACAACTTTATTGAATATTATCGGTGGATTGGATCATTATACAAGCGGTGATTTATTTATTAATGGTCGCAGCACGAAAGAATTTTCCGATCGTGATTGGGATGTTTACCGCAATCATCGAATTGGTTTTGTTTTTCAAAGTTATAATTTAATTCCACATCAAACCGTATTAGGAAATGTTGAACTTGCTTTGACCATTGCCGGTTTAGATAAAAATGAAAGAATCAAAAAATCCAAAGAAGCATTAGATCGGGTTGGTTTAAAAGATTTATATGATAAAAAGCCGAATGAATTATCCGGAGGACAATGTCAAAGAGTTGCCATTGCCCGTGCTATTGTAAATGAACCTGAAATTTTATTGGCGGATGAACCTACCGGTGCTTTGGATTCTGTTACATCGGTTCAAATTATGGATCTGATTAAAGAAATTTCAAAACAAAAATTGGTTATTATGGTTACACATAATCCGGAATTGGCGGAAAAATACTCTTCTCGTATTATCCGTCTTTCCGACGGAGTGGTTCTTTCAGATTCCAATCCATATATTGAAAATCAAGAAGAAGAGACTCCTTCACCGGTTTCGGAAAAAGCGAAAATGTCTTTTATTACCGCATTTAAATTATCGGCACGAAATTTGCATTCCAAATTAAAAAGAACTTTGATGATTTGTTTTGCTGCATCTATCGGAATTATCGGAGTTTCAAGCGTTCTGGGTGTTTCCGCCGGTGTAAGAAATTACATTAGCTCTATGCAAGATGATATGCTTTCGGGGAATCCGATTTCTGTAAGAGAAACCGCTTTGGATTTAGCTTCATTAATGGATTCCGCAACTATGGGTGGTTCACAAGAAGCGTTAAAACAATCTATAGAAAACGGTAAAGTAAATGTTAATCGTTTTATTCAAAGCTTGGTGGATTCAAATAATACTCTTACCGATTCAATGATTCAAAATGATATTACAAAGAAATATGTGGATTTTCTTTTGAATATGCCAAAGAATTATTACGCCGCAATGGGAATATATTATGGCATAGATATCAGAAACAACTTATATACAAATATAGAATTTGAAGATTTAGGTCAAAAGAAAATCTCGCTCTCCAGTGTCGAAACCATTTACTCTTCTTTTCTCAAAGAAACCGATTTCGGAAACTATGCAAATTTAATTTCTACTTTCAGCCAAAATTCCATTATGCAATCGCCGGATAATTCCGATTACATCTTGAGCCAATATGATATTATTTCGAATCCTGATACCAGTCATATTGCGGAAAAAGAAGACGAAATTATGATCGTAGTTAATGACGATACCGAATTGACCGATATTTTATTAGCTCATATGGGTTATTATTCACAAACAGAATTTATGAACGTCATTTATGATGCCGTTGATGATCCGAAACATGATGCCTCAAAAGATAAATATCGCTTTACTTATGATGAACTTTTAGGAAAATCTTTCACCTGGTATCCGAATAATGATGTCTTTACGCAAAATCCTCTTCCCAATCTTCGTACATTATATCCTTTTACTTATAATTATGAGGCAAATGAATCTTGGGAAGATGGTCTGGATTTGAAAGTAACTGCTATTCTACGCCCAAAAGAATCTATTTCTTATGGTTGCTTATCTAGTGGAATCTATTACACCAGTGCTTTGACGAAGAAGATTATACAAGATTCTTTAAATTCGGAAATTTCTACTTTTTTAAAAGCAAACGGAGGTACTTTAAGTAGTGTTATTTCAAATAATGCTCCCGTGAGTGGAATATTTTATACTTACGATTATTCTTTTGAAGGAACTTTACATCAAAATAATGTTGGTGTCGTTGGTTCCGTGAATGCCTTATCTTCGCTTTTAGGTACCATTCCTCAGTTTGGAAATCAAGAATCCAGTGATTCCTATCAAACAGAAATTTACACATTAGATCTTCGTGATGTCGGAGGAAACGATCTTCCCAGTCGATTAGACATTTATCCCATTGATTTTGACAATAAATATTTGGTCACGGATTATCTTAATGCTTGGAACGATCTATCTTTAAGTGAATATAATGACTATATTTTTCCTTTGAATCGAAGTCCGATAACCTATAGTGATAATTTAGCTTTAATCATCAATTTAATTAATCGTATGGTTGATATCGTTACCGTGGCCCTTGTTGCATTTACAGCTTTATCTTTAGTCGTTTCTACGGTGATGATTGGAATTATTACTTATGTTTCCGTCATTGAAAGAATCAAAGAAATCGGTGTCATCCGAGCTTTAGGAGGAAGAAAAAAAGATGTCTCGCATTTATTTAATGCCGAAACATTTATTATCGGTTTGTCTTCCGGATTAATCGGAATCGGTGTTACTTATCTTTTATGTTTAATATTAAATGCAATCGTAAAAAGCGTTGCAAATATCACTTTCTTTGCCATTCTGCCCCCTGTACAAGCAATTATCGTTATCGTTATCAGTATTCTGTTGACTCTTATCTCCGGATTAATTCCGGCGAAAATTGCTGCAAGAAAAAATCCTGTCGATGCTTTAAGAAGTGAATAAACCATTTCCATTTTTATTGATTTTTTCGTATGATAGAGGTAAGGAGTTAAAAATACTATGGAACGTCTGAAAAAAGTTTTATCGTATAGTGTTTATTTTTCCTTCGGACTTTTCTTGATAGGAATGGGCATTTGCTTATTTTTAACCGATGTAAATCTCGTTTCGGTTTTTCAATGGATTTCTATCGGCTTTTTCTCTTTATCTATTTTGTTATTGATATTGTTGTTTATTTTGTCACCGAATGTTTTATATAAGGAAGCAAAAAAGAATTATAAAAAAACAAAAGATATTTTACTTTCTTGTATCAAAACAGAATTAAATAAAGAAAATATGAAAATGGTTTTGAAAATAAAAGAAAAAGATAAAACTTTTTTCTTTATAACTTCAAAAGAAGAAATACCCTTGCCTTTTGAAATCAATTCTTCAGAATATCCGACAGTTCTCTTTTTAATTTTTTCTATTGCGATAAATAAAAATTTTATTTCGCATTCTCCTAAATCTTTCTTTTTTTATTTAAAAAATGGTTTTCTGAAATTTAAAGTTCCTTATGAATATTTGCAGATTGTGGATTTTGAATTAACCAAAGGAGCAATGGAGCACCAAAATAAATATATATGTAATTTTACTCATGAAGAAAATTTAAATTTTGATTGGAGATTTTATCACTAATCGCATTTTAAATGTATAATTATACTTTGGAAAGAGGGTTTTTTTATGTCGTTACGAGAAAGATTTATTCAATATGTTTCCATGGATACTATGAGCGAGGAGAATTCATCAACTTTTCCATCCTCGAAAAGTCAATTGGAATTCGGAAAACTTTTGGTACAAGATTTGTTGGATTTAGGTTTAAAAGATGCTTATCAAGATGAAAACGGATATGTATATGCTCATCTTGACGGCAATAAAACTTCTCCGCGCATCGGATTTATAGCTCATATGGATACTTCACCATCATTAAAAGGAGGAAACTATACTCCAAAGATTATAGAAAACTACGATGGAAAGGATATTGAATTATGTCCCGGCGTTATTCTTTCAAAAAAACAATTTCCATCATTAAAAAAGCATATACATCATGATTTAATTGTTACGGATGGTCAACATCTTTTGGGTGGAGATGATAAGGCAGGAATTACCATTATCATGGAATTACTCGAATATTACCATAAAAATCCTCAAAAAAATCATGCCCCGATTTCTATCTGTTTTACTCCGGATGAAGAAATCGGAAACGGAGCATCCCGTTTTGATATTAAAAAAATGAAAGCCGACTACGCATATACCATTGATGGTGGAGCGTTTAATGATATTAATTATGAAAATTTCAATGCCGCGTCTTGCGAAATTGAAATTCAGGGAGTCGGAGTTCATCCCGGTTTTGCTAAAAATATCATGGTAAACGCTTTGCTCGTCGGTAGTGAATTTATTTCTTCTTTACCAAAAAAAGAAACTCCGGCGAAAACGGAAGGTTATGAAGGTTTCTATCATTTAACCGCTTTTTCTGGAACACCGGAAAAAGCAACTTTATCTTATATTTTAAGAGATCATGATGGGAATAAACTCGAAAAACGTATGCAAAAAATGTACGAAATAGGAACAAAGCTTTCACAAAAATACAAGACGGCAAAAATAAAAGTTTCTTGCCAAAAAAATTATCAAAACATGAGAACCTATTTTGATAAAAATATGCGTGGAGTTCTTCTTGCCGTTGAAGCATTTAAACAATGTGGTATCGAACCGACATTCACTCCTATACGTGGAGGTACAGATGGTGCCACCATCACTTTCATGGGATTACCTTGTCCGAATTTAGGAACCGGAGATTATAACTGCCATGGACGATACGAATATGTATCTTTGCAAGAAATGACTTCCATGGTACGTGTTTTAAAACAACTCGTGGAAATGTACTAATTTTCTTTTTCATGAATCACAATACTTGATTCACCGTTTTTATTTATCGTAACAAAATAACTTGCGTCGGATTCTTCGGCAATAAACTGAATTTCTTTGTTTGTTGTATCAAAATAGTGATACGCATATGCCAAATAATAAGATTCCGTGTGATCGTCTTGAAAGACGGCGTGTATATATACGGTGTTTTCATCTTCTTGTATTTCCATTCGTTGAATTTCTTCTTCCAAATAGGTTTCATAAATTGCTTCTCGCGGTGTCTTTTGCGATGTCGGACTCCATACAATAAAGGCCACAAAAAGAAGAGAAAATAAAAATAAAACAACACCGAATGCAGCAAAAAAGCCAAATATTTTTTTAAAAAAAGACATACAAACCTCCATGGTTAGTATGTCATTTTCTTTTTGTTTTAAAATAATTTGTCAAAAGTTCACTACATTCTTTTTTTAGTATTCCTTTTTTTATCTCCGGATGATGATTGAGATTCTTTTGTTCAAAAAGGTGAAAGGAAGAACCGAGTGCTCCTCCTTTTGGATCTTCCGTTCCATAAAAGACTTTTTCAATACGTGACTGCAATATTGCCCCGGCACACATAGAACAAGGTTCTAATGTAACATATAAACTTACATCTTTTAATCTCCAAGTATGAAGTTTTTTGCAAGCTTTTTGAATCGCAATAATTTCTGCATGTGCCATAGGATCTTGCTTTGCTTCTTTTTGATTATATCCTCGGGCTAACACTTTATGATCTTTTACAAGTACACATCCCACGGGAACTTCATCTTTTTTTAATGCCTTTAAAGCTTCTTTATAAGCCATACGCATGAATTTTATTTCTTCATTCATAATATTACTCACAGAAAAACCACCTCACATCCAAAGAACAGCTTAAGGCTGCTACCTTCCGGTTCTGACCTGGTTCACCTCTTTGAATCGAGATGGCTTTATTATTATAGCTTATTTTTTTCCTTTTGCCATTGTTTTCCTGAAAAAATATAACCTTTATTTCGTAAAAAATTTATTTTTAGAAAGGTTGCTTTGGAAAATTTTCCTTTTTAAAAAGAAAGAATTTTATTTTCTTTTTTTGCTATATTTTTCACTCGCTTGAATAAATCCCAAAAAAAGAGGGTGTGGTTTCGTTGGTCTAGATAAAAATTCAGGGTGAAATTGACAACCGACAAAGAAAGGATGATCTTTTAATTCAACGATTTCCACTAAATCGGTTTGTGTATTATAGCCGGAAACAATTAATCCGTTTTTTTCCATTATTTCTCGATATGCATTATTAAATTCATAACGATGACGATGTCTTTCCTGGATATTTTCTTTTCCGTATAATTGAGCAACTTTTGTCCCGGGAACTAATGTGCAATCAAATAATCCTAATCGCAAAGTTCCTCCTAAATTAAGTCCCTTATATTGATCGGGTAAAAAATCGATGACAGGATCCGGAGTTCCTTCATTGATTTCCGTTGAATTCGCTTCTTTCAAATTACACACATCGCGCATAAATTCGATTACCGCAAGTTGCATTCCGTAACAAATTCCCAAATAAGGAATATGATGAGTTCGGGCAAATTTTGCAGCAAGCATTTTTCCTTTCGTTGCTCTGGAACCAAATCCTCCCGGAACCAAAATTCCATCAACGTTTTTCAACGAATCCAAAAATTCTTCTTTCAGGTAATCGTCGGAATGTATCCAATGAATTTGAATTTTTTTACCGATAGCATAGCCCGCGCTTTTCAAAGCTTCTACAACACTGAGATAAGCATCATGCAATTGAACATATTTACCTACCAACGCAATGTGAATTTCTCCTTTTAAATGATCGACTTTATCAATTAATTCCTTCCATTCACTCATATCAATCGGTTTGGTTTTCAATTGAAAATGATCACAAATAAAGTCATCTACTTTTTGTGAATGCAGCGAAGTTACTACTTTAAAAAGATTTTTTTCATCCTTTGCAACAACAACCGCTTTCTTATTGACATCACAAAAATCCGAAACTTTTTCTTTTGTTTCTTCATCCACATCCTGCTCCGAACGTAAAATCAACATATCCGGTTGAATTCCGATTGAACGTAATTCTTTTACACTATGCTGCGTTGGTTTTGTTTTGATTTCCATCGTTACACTTAATGTCGGAAGTAATGTTGTATGTACAAAAAAAGTATTTTCAAAACCGACTTCTCTTCTCCATTGTCGTATTGCTTCCAAAAAAGGCAAAGATTCAATATCACCGACCGTACCTCCGATTTCCGTGATGATAACGTCGGCATGAGATGTTTGTTCCGCATATCGGATTTGATTTTTTATTTCATTTGTAATATGAGGAATCACTTGAACCGTTTTTCCCAGATAATCTCCACGTCTTTCTTTTTCAAGAACGGTTTGATAAATTTTACCGGTAGTAACATTGGATGCTTTGGATAAATTTTCATCAATAAAACGCTCATAATGGCCTAGATCCAAATCCGTTTCTGCACCATCATCGGTAACATAAACTTCTCCATGTTGATAAGGAGACATCGTTCCCGGATCAACATTGATATAAGGATCGAATTTTTGCATAAAAATTTTTAATCCGCGATTTTTCAGTAATCGTCCGATACTGGATGCTGCTATTCCTTTTCCCAATCCGGAAACAACACCTCCGGTTACAAAAATATATTTTGCCATAATATTTTATCCTCAATCCTTATTTTTTCTTCGGATAAATATATTCCATTCCGCCAAGATAAGGCTGCAATACTTTCGGGATTTTTACACTTCCGTCTTTTTGCTGACATTGTTCAACCAAAGCCGGGAAAACTCGACTTGTTGCAAGACCGGAAGCATTCAACGTGTGACAGAATTTTGTTTTATTGGTTTTAGCATCCCGATATCGAATCATACCACGTCGTGCTTGATAATCTCTTGCATTGGATGCCGAAGATACTTCCTTATAGATCCCCATGGAAGGAATCCAAACTTCAATATCGTATGTTCTTGCCATAGAATGAGAGCAATCTCCCGCAGCTAATTTGGACAAACGATAATGTAATCCCAATCCTTGAACCAATTTTTCCGCTTTCATTACCAATTCGTCAAAAGCTTCATCCGATCCTTCCGCGGTAGTATATTGAACCATTTCGACTTTATTGAATTGATATCCTCTTATCATTCCTCTTTCTTCTGTTCGATAGCTTCCCGCTTCACATCGATAGCACGGAGTATAAGCAAAATATTTTTTTGGTAAATCTTCTTCTTTTAAAATTTCATTCCGATGGAGATTCACCAATGCCGTTTCTGCTGTTGGTAACATAAATTTCTCCGGTTCTTGCCCTTTTAGCCAAAAAACATCTTCTTTAAATTTTGGAAATTGTCCCGCGGTATATCCGGATTCATAGTTCAATAAATGCGGAGGTAAAATAAATTGGTAACCATCCTTTAAATGCTCTTGTATAAAATAATTTACTAAAGCCCATTCCAATTGAGCGCCGACACCTTTATAAATCCAAGTCCCTCTCCCGGAAATTTTTGCGGCTCTTTCATAATCTACCAAATCTAAAGATTCACAAAGTTCCACATGATCTTTTGCTTTGAAATCAAACACCGGCTTTGAACCCCATTCATGCAAAACTCGGTTATTTTCTTTTTCTCCTCCTTCTAAATCCTCATCCGGCAAATTCGGATACGTCGATACTTCTTCATTGATTTCGTTTTCGATGCGCTTTAATTCTTCTTCCGCTGCAGCGTTTTCTTTTGTTATTTCTTTAACCCGTGTAAAAATCGCTTGAATATCGCCACCTTCTTTTTTTACCTGAGGAACCGATTTCGATAAGCGATTTTGTTCCGCTTTTCCGGATTCTACTTGTTGTATTAATTCTAATCGACGATCCATTTTCTTGATTAAAGGTGCAAAATCAACATCCCAACCTTTTTTCAATAAGGCATCATGTACCTTTTTTGTTTCGTTACGAATTAAATTTAAATCTAACATATGTTTTTCTCCTTTTTAATAAAAAATCGTTTCTTTTTATAGGACGAAAGAAACGTATTCCGCGGTACCACCTATTTTGCGCATTTGCGCCACCTCTATCGTCTTAACGCAACGAACGGAAAGTTTCCTTTCACCCTCCGGGATGGATTTCAATATTTTCTTTTCCGGTTTGCACCTTCCACCGGATCTCTATAAAAAGAAAAGATTTACTTTTTCCTTTCATCAGGCAAATCTATTATAAGGCGTTCAAAATTTTTTTTCAGTATTTTATGTAAAAATCGTATGGAAAAACTTTTTTTATTTTCTTTTTTTAAATACGAAAAGATAAAAAAAGAAATCGAATTTATTTTTCGATTTCTTTTTATCATCGGAAGTTTTTGAAATTTTTTTATTCTCCGACTTGTTCTTCGGATACTTCCTCATTTTCTTCTTCGGAAGCTTCTACGACAGCAAAAGATGATACCGCTTCTTTATCCTGAATACGAATAATCTTTACTCCTTGAGTATTTCGCCCGGATTTTGCAACTTGTTTTAACGAAGTACGAATCACCACTCCACCACGAGTAATAACGATTAGATCTTCATCTCCGTTTACTGCTTTTGTTCCGACCAATTTGCCGGTTTTTTCCGTAGCATTGATTGTATAGACACCTTTTGTTCCGCGTGAAGTTAATCGATAATCACTTCCCAGAGACATTTTTCCGTATCCATGCTCGGTAATGGATAAAACATATTCTCCTTCTAAAGAGGTTGTAATGGAAACGGCATTTTCTTCTTTCGATAACATCATTCCGCGTACACCGGCTGCACCACGTCCCATGACACGAACATCCGATTCTTTGAAGCATACTTGCTTACAATTATCCGCGGCAATGCAAATCAATGCCTCTCCATTTGTCAATTTTACTCCGATTAATGCATCATCTTCATGCATAACGATTGCTTTTTTTCCGTTAGTACGAATGGAAGCAAATTCCATAACCGATGTTCTTTTTACCGTACCTCTTTTGGTAGCAAAGAAAAGATATTCGTTTTCTTTATATTCCGCGATAGGAATAATGGAAAGAATGCGTTCCTCTTTCTCTAATTGCAATAAATTTTGTATTGGAGTTCCTTTTCCCGTGCGAGAAAATTCGGGAATTTGATATCCTCTTAAACGATATACTTTTCCTAAATTTGAAAAGAATAATACATCTTCATGTGTTGATGCTCGGACAATAACATCTACGACATCATCATCATGAGTTTTCATTCCGGTAATACCACGTCCTCCGCGATTTTGCAAACGGAACGTGTCGATGACTAGACGTTTTACATAACCATTGGTGGTCAAAGTAATAACAATATCTTCTCTCGGGATGAGATCTTCATCATCGATAGTCGATTGATCGTTACTGATTTCTGTTTTTCTTTCATCTCCATAGCGATTTTTTATTTCTTCCAATTCATTATCGACAATTTCAACAACTTTATTATGATCGGAAAGAATTTCCCGATAATGCGCAATATTAATTCTTAATTGATTTGCTTCTTGATCAATACGATCTTTTTCTAATCCGACAAGTCTTGATAATGTCATATCCAAAATTGCCTTTGCTTGAATATCATCTAATTGGAAACGTTCAATCAAACGCATCTTTGCCTCTTCTGTTGTTTTTGAAGAACGAATAATATGTACCGTTTCGTCAATTTGATCAATAGCGCATAAAAGTCCTTCCAAAATATGTAATCGATCGGAATCCTTTTTTAAATCAAATCTCGTTCTTCTTTCCACGACTTCACATTGGAAATCCGTATAATATTTTAATACATCTTTAATCGGTAAAATTTTCGGTTCACCATCAACAAGAGCGAGCATAATAATACCGTAAGAAACTTGTAATTGCGTATTTTTGAATAAATGATTCAAAACCACATCCGGGATGGCATCTTTTCTCAATTCCACGACAACACGAATTCCTTTTTTGTTGGATTCATCTCGAACATCCGTAATTCCGTCGATCACTTTATCTCGGGCCAAACGTCCGATGGTTTCGACCATATTGGCTTTATTTACTTGATATGGTATTTCCGTAATAATAATTCTTTTCTTTCCGTTTGGTAATTCTTCTATCTGGGTTTTGGAACGTAAAACAATGGAACCTTGTCCTGTTTCATATGCTTTTCTTATTCCCGAGCGTCCCAAAATGATTCCACCGGTAGGAAAATCCGGGCCGTAAAGATAATCCGAAAGAATATCTAAAGATGTGATGTTTTCATTTTTCAATACCGCTTGGCAAGCATTAATCGCTTCTTTCAAATTATGAGGAGGAACATTCGTAGCCATACCGACCGCTATACCGGAAGATCCGTTCACTAAGAAATTCGGGAACCGCGATGGTAAAACCACCGGCTCTTTTTCCAATCCATCATAGTTATCCATAAAATCAACGGTATCTTTATTGATATCTCGAACCATTTCCGAAGCAATCCGGGACATTCTGGCTTCGGTATAACGCATTGCTGCAGCACCATCACCATCAACCGATCCGAAATTTCCGTGTCCATCGACCAAGGTATAACGTATGGAAAACGGTTGCGCTAATCGCACAAGTGCTCCGTAAATTGCCGCATCACCATGAGGGTGATATTTTCCCATAACATCTCCGACGATACGGGCGCATTTTTTGAAAGGTTTATCGTGTTGCGATCCGCCTTCATTCATTCCGTAAATAATTCTTCGATGAACCGGTTTCAATCCATCACGAACATCCGGTAATGCTCTCGAAACAATAACCGACATTGCATAAGCAAGAAAAGAATCCTTTACTTCTTCAACCATATCTTGATCCCGAAGTTCGGGTACGATTCCGGATTCGATTTCTTCTAAGCTTTTTTCTTCTTCTTCGGAAATTTCTTCTTGTTCTTCCTCTAGATAGAGATCTTTTTCATCTTGCATACTTACTCTCCTTATTAAATATCGAGATTCTTAACGAATTTTGCATTTTCACGTATAAAATCTTTTCGCGGTTCAACACGTTCACCCATCAAAGCATCAAAGATTTCATCCGCTTCGATTGCATCCGACATTTTTACACGAATCATTTTTCTTTGTTTCGGATCCATGGTGGTTTCCCATAATTGTTCCGCATCCATTTCACCAAGACCTTTATATCGTTGTATTTTCAATCTTTGTGCAATCTGCGGACCTAATTTTTTCTTTAAAACATCCAATTGTTCATCATTATAGCAATAATAATCTTTATTACCGCGACTGGCCTTATAAAGAGGAGGCTGAGCAATATAAACATAACCTTGCTCGATTAACGGTTTCATATAACGATAGAAAAATGTCAATAGAAGTATACGAATATGGCTTCCATCGACATCGGCATCGGTCATAATGACAATCTTATGATAACGGATTTTTTCGATTTCAAAATGTTCTCCGTTTTTTTCATATCCGCCACCGATGGCAATAATTAAATTTCCGATTTCCGCATTTTCAAAGACACGCTTCATTTGTGCTTTTTCAACATTTAAGATTTTTCCTCGTAGAGGCAATATCGCTTGCGTTTCACGATCTCTTCCGTTTTTTGCCGAACCTCCGGCAGAATCTCCTTCAACAATATAGAGTTCGCAAATCGACGGATCTTTTGACGCACAATCCGCTAATTTACCGGGAAGAGAAGTCAATTCCATTCCACTGCCTTTTCTTACGGTTTCTCTTGCTTTTTTTGCTGCCAAACGGGCATTGGAAGCAAGTAAGACTTTACTCATAATCAACTTTGCAACCGGAGGATTTTCTTGTAAGAATCGATCCAATTGACTGGAAAAAATACCGGATACGATTTTTCTTACTTCCGAATTACCTAATTTTCCTTTTGTTTGTCCTTCATATTGAGGATTCGGATGTTTTATGGAAATAATTGCCGTTAATCCTTCCAAAGCATCATCTTGAGTAAAACTTTCTTCGTTTTCTTTTAAATATTTATTTTGCTTTGCGTAACTATTGATTACCCGAGTCAAAGCCATACGGAATCCTTCTTCATGTGTTCCGCCATCCCCCGTACGGATATTATTACAGAAAGAATAAATCGTCGAATTATAGGTATCGTTATATTGCATGGCAATTTCTACGACAATATCTTGTTCTTTTCCTTCACAATAAATCACTTCTTCACTCATCGGAACTTTATTACGGTTTAAATATTGAACATATTCTTTCACACCGCCTTTAAAGCAAAATTCATCTTTTGCTCCGGGATGAACTCCTTCGATGGAACCATCTTTCCGATGATCTTCGGTTATAATTCGTACTCCTTTATTCAAAAAGGCCATCTGACGAATTCGATCTCTTATGGTTATATAATTAAAAACCGTTGTATCTTGGAAAATAGATGCATCCGGCATAAAAGTAACAATCGTTCCGGAATCATCACAATCACCGATTCTTTCCAAAGGAATAGCGGTATGTCCTCCGTTTTCAAAACGAATGCGATATATTCCTCCGTCTTTATGAACATGGACTTCAACCCATGTGGATAAAGCATTTACAACCGAAGCACCGACACCATGAAGTCCACCGGAAACTTTATAACCGCCGCCTTCACCGAATTTACCACCGGCATGTAAAATAGTATAAACGGTTTCCACTGCCGATTTTCCTGTTTTTTCTACAATTCCGACAGGAATACCACGTCCGTTATCTTTTACCGTAACCGAATCATCTTCATTTATAATAACATGAATCGTATCACAATATCCTGCTAAGGATTCATCAATGGCATTATCGACAATCTCCCAAACACAATGATGCAAACCATCAATTGAAGTCGTTCCGATATACATTCCCGGTCGTTTTCTTACGGCTTCCAGTCCTTCCAGAACTTGAATATTCTTTTCCGTATATTCGGCACTTGCTTTTTCTTCATCCGGAATTAAATTTTGCATTTCTTTTTCCAAAACATCTTTTTCTTCCATTTTGTTATCTCCTTATCGCTTTGTGTTGTTCGACTTGATACATCGTACAATCTTTTTCCATTGAGGGTGGAACCATTGTTCCCGTTATAAACACTTGTTCTTTATCTTTCAAAATTTCGTTTAATTTTGCTATATGCCATTCGTCTAATTCCGATAAAACATCATCAAGTAATAAAATCGGTTCTTCTTTTTTCTTATTTCGAATTAAAGAAGAAAGAGCCAGTTTCAGCAATAAAGCCGATAAGCGATTTTGCCCTCTAGAACCGATTTGTGCAATATTCTTTTCATCAAGATATAATTGCATATCATCTTTATGAATTCCGATCATTGTAGAACCATGCAGGCGATCGGATGTTCTTGTTCTCCTATATTGATCTTTGATGTTATCTTCAAAATATTCCAATTGTTTTTCATCAGTGATTAATCCGCGATACATTAATTTTAGGGAATTAAATTTTGTTTCAAATTGTTGAAACATCTTTTTTATTTCTTCTTCCAAATTACAAATTAATTGATATCGCATAAAAGTAATCTTTTTTTCCAAAGGAATCATTTGATTTTCTAAGACTTCCAATAGCATTTCATTCTCTTCGCCTTTTAATAAAGCATTTCTCTGTTTTAATAATTCGCGGTAAGAACTAATAAGCGGAAGATACGTTTTTTCAAGCATTGTTAGAGCAACATCCATCATTTTTCTCCGCTCTTGAGGAGAATCTTGAAAGAATCGAACATCCCTTGGAGAAAAACTCACAAGAAGGACATTTCCCGACATTTCCGAAAGCTTTTTTAAATCCTGATTTCCCAAACGAATTTTCTTTCCGTCTTTGGAAAGAAGAACTTCGATTTTTCTTTCCGAGTCTTCTTTTTCGTAAATCGCTTCAATACGTGCGAATAATTTTCCTTCTGCAATGCAATTCTTTTCATCAGAAGTAACAAACGACTTTCCCATCGAAAGAAAAGATATTGCTTCCAGAACATTTGTTTTTCCCGCACCATTTTCTCCATAGAAGAAATTTACTCCTCTTTCAAACGAAAAATTCTCTAAGGGATAACTGCGAAAATCCGATAAACTTAGTTCTTTAATCCACATTCGCTTTTATGACGAATCTTTTTCCGTCCACCTCCACTTGATCTCCATCACGTAATTTTCGACCGCGACGACGATCTTCTTCATCATTAACCAATACTTTCTTGCACTGCATTAAAAAGAATTTGACTTCTCCTCCGGTAGCAACTAAATTCATCATTTTCAATAATTGTCCTAATGTAATATATTCCGTATTGATTATGACTTCTTTCATATGTTCTCCATAAAAAAAGACTTTCATCTTTTCTATGAAATATTTTAGCATAAATTCACGAAAAATAAAACACTAATATATTATAAATATATTAAAGTTCTTTTTTACGAGGAAACAATGAAAAGAAAATAAAAAAAGACTATCGTTACTCTTTATTTTTTCGATAGTCTTTTTTCTTCTTTTTAATAATACGATCGAACCGGTGTAATGATTTGAATAATCGAAGAATCATTCGGAGCAGTTACACGGAAAGCTGACATTTCTCCTGCGAAAGAAAGAATAACATCTTCACTTTGTGCCGCACGAATCGCATCGATAACATAATTTACATTGAAAGAGATATCAAAGCGATCACCGGCATAGCGAAAATCGGTGATTTTTTCATTTGCCGACCCGATTTGATCCGACTTTGATGAAATTTCAAGTTCTTCTCTCGTAATCGAAACTTTGACAATATTTTCTCTTTCAATAGCTAAAAGAGAAACACGAGACATGGCAGAAATAAAATTTTCCGCGCTTACTTGCAAAACATAAGGATAACTATCCGGAATCATACGGCTTGTTTTTGGAAAATCACCATTGATTAAACGAGAATAAATACAGGTATTTTCATATTTGAAAACCGCTTTTCTATCGGAAACAATCATTTCTACCATTCCGTTTTCCAATAACTTTGCCACTTCCACCATTGTTTTTACAGGAATATTAACTTCAAAATTATATTCTTCTTCCGTGTTATATACCTTTTTGGATAATCGGAAAGAATCCGTAGCAATAAATTCCATTTGATTTCCATTGGCTTTTACATTAATTGCAGTCAAAACCGGTCGTACTTCTTTATTGGAAGCAGCAAAAGCAGTCTGTGAAACAATTTTTTTGAAGTCATCCGCATTAAAGACAACTTTATCTCCTTCAATATCCATATCCAATTCAGGATAATCTTCTACTCGCATGGAATTCAATTTAAAATCGGATTTTTCATCACTGATTTTTGCAATAACATCATCGACGATTTCAATTGTTACCCAATTTCCATCTAAACGACGAATGATTTCCAATAAATATTTTGAAGAAATCAAAGTAGCACCGGGATCAAAAGACAATATAATATCATTATCGCCTTCTTTTAAAGGTAATACCGAACGAATCGTTAAATCATTATTCGATCCGGTGATAGCCAAACAATCCTCGAACATTTCAAATTTAAAATTCAAAAAAGCCGGGGTAGGTGATTTTTGCCCGATGGCAATAGATACCGTGTTTAACACTTTCAGAAGACGAAGTCGATCAATAGTTATTTTCATATTTTAATACTCCTTTTATAATTATTAATTCTGTGGAAAATGTGGATAACGATGAAAAATAAGTTAAAATCGTATCTTGTTTTATCATAACATAAATAATGAAAAATACCAAGAGTTTCTACTTTTTCAAGCGCTTTTTAATCGCGGAAATAGCATTTTGAAGTTGGGTATCGGTTTTCAACTCTGTTTCCACCTTTACTACCGCGGTAATAACGGTGGAATGATCTCTTCCTCCAAAAATTTTTCCGATTTTTAAATAAGGGGTATTTAACATTTCCCGACAGAGATACATAGCAATTCTTCTTGCTAATGCAATTTGAGATGTACGCACTTTTGACGTAATTTGTGAATCGGTCATATTGTAATAAGAAGCAACTTCTTCAATAATATCTTCTTCGGTAATATTAGCACCTTTTTTTTGCTTTAACATCGGTGAAACGGACTCTTTTATCGTTTCCAGATCAATGCGTGTTAAATGTTTAAAGGTTATCGTATAAAAAATCACACGATTGAGAGCACCTTCCAAATCCCGAACATTTTTTGAAAAATTTTGTGCTAGGAAAGCTAAACCATCCGGATCAAAATTACGGACACTTAATTGATTGGAAATGATTTTCTTTTCCAATATCTTCAGCATGGTGTCAAAATCCGGAGTGCGCATGGAAATGGATAATCCCATATTAAAACGAGAAACCAAACGTTCTTCTACTCCCTGTAAATCATTCGGAGCACGATCGGAAGTCAAAACAATTTGACGACCGGAGTTCACAAATTGATTAAATATAGTAAAAAATAAATCACAAGTGGCTTTTTTATTTTGCAAGGTTTGAATATCATCAATCAATAAAAGATCGATTGTTTCAAAGTAATCTTTTAAATTTTCCGTTTCTTGATTTCCCCGAACATATTTAACAAATTCGGTAACAAAATTATCCGTGGAAATATATTGCACTCTTTTTCCCGGATATTTTTCTTTATAATAATTTCCCAAAGCATGCAAAAGATGTGTTTTTCCTAATCCCGGTTTGGAATAAATGAAAAGAGGGTTATAAGATATCCCGGGATTTGTAGCAATCAATAAAGAAGCCTGAATCGCTTCTTTGTTGCAATCTCCGGATACAAAATTATCGAAAGTATATTTTGGATTTAAAATACAATTGGCGAAAAACGGGACTTTTTTCTCTTCTTTTTTGTTTTTTATATCCGTGGTATTCGAATTTATTTCTTCCTTTGTCAAAAAATTCAATTGATAATCCGATTCCATTACCTCTAAAACCGCCCGATACATGGTCTGATATCCGGATTGATCTTCTTGTTGAAAGAATTGTTTACAAAAGGAAGAGCCGACAACAATATTTAACATATTTCCTTCGATGGAATATAAAGAAGTATCCTCAAAGAATGTTTGATAAAGATGAATATCTTGTTGAAGTAAGTTTTTGATTTTATCCAGAACAAGATTCCAGATTTGTTTTTGCTGAACTAAAGATGTGACCATAGGGATACCTCTGTTTTGATTTTATCTCAAATTTGTCCAATAAAATCCTACGAAAACATTCTAGCATACCAATGTGGATATTCCTAATAAAAAAAATACAAAAATTTATTTGTCCACAGAAAAAATGTCGAAAAAGATAGAAAACCAAAGGAAAAATTTAAGTTATCCACATTTTTCATATGTGGAAAGATAGTGGATAACTTATGTGGAAGCTCTTGTGGTGAAACAAGTGGAGCGTTTTCAACATCTGAAAAAGATATCCACGAGAGAAAAGAAACAAATCTCGGGAAAAAAGAAAATTTTTCCACCGAAAAAAAAGAATCCTCCACATAAGTTGAAAGAAAAAAGAAATTCATTCCACAAGAAAAGAAGAAAAAAGGATAAAGATAGAAGAAAGTTTTTCCAAAAGAATAAAAATTTTGTTAAATAGGTTTAAATTGTTGACGCTTGGACACTTTGTCCATTATAATTTTTCACGTATGTTGTACCAAATTCGGAGGTGTAAATTAAATGAAGAGACCGTATCAACCAAGTAAAAGAAAACATCAATCAGTAAACGGCTTCAGAAAGCGCATGTCCACTCCAAACGGACGCAAAGTGATTGCTCGAAGACGTAAGAAAGGCAGAAAAGTCCTTTCTGCTTAAGGAAAGTTTTCAAACACTAGTGTCCTTTTATGGACCTAGTGTTTTTACTAAGACGGAGGTTAGCTTATGAAAAAAGAACTCCGAGTTAAAACGAAGCAAGAATTTCAGAAAGTATTACAGGGAAACAGAAAAATAGTAACAGAGCCATTTATTCTTTACTTTATTGAAAATGAATATTGTTTTTCCCGATTTGGAATAGCGGCATCAAAAAAACTTGGACATGCTGTAGTACGTACAACCATACGTCGAAAAGTACGAGCGATGATTCAAAATGTATTAAAAAAAGAAGAGATACAAAAAATGGATTATGTTATTGTTGTTCGTACCGCATTTTTAGAAAAAACTTTTAGTGAAAATGAAACAGATTTGCAAAATGCATTTCAAATCATTCGGAGGAAAATGAATGAAAAAAACAATTAAGATCTTTGGATTCGTATTTGCTTTATTTGCTCTTGCCAGTTGTACACAAAGTTTTTGTTCCAATAAAGATCGTGCCAACATTATCGCAAATTATGAAGTAGCCAAGACAACTTACAATGAAAAAGAGATGACGCAAGTAGAAAGAATTTCACAACAACTTTCGGTAGATGGGTATGTTCTTCCTACGGAAAATTATATGAATTACATAGAAGAAAACGTTTATTACTATGCAATTCATGACGGAGCGATAAATACCGAACTTTTCGGTGGAAAAATGTTGAAACAATACTCGGTCGAAGAACTGAAAACCGCGGAAGGAACGAATGTGAAAAATGAATCGATTCCTTTTTCAAAATCAACATATTATGCGTGTATCAAATATGCGGGTCATGATGAGAATAGTGATGATATCGCACAAACACTCTGGTATAATTTCGATTCTTGGACAAAAGCGGCAAAGCAAAAAGTATACGCAAAAGAAGATGTAATTGTTGGAGAAAAAACGATACTCTTAAGTGTTGATGATTTACCAAGTGATGGATTTTTAAATGCATATAAATCGAGAATGGAAGAATCTTTAGCAGAAACTACGGCATGTATTACCCCAACAGACGGTATATATAGCGGAGTACAATTAGAAGGTAAATCCTGGGGTGATGCCTTTGGAATCGGTTTGATTGAAGGCCTTATCGAGTATCCGATTGCTTGGTTAATTCATAGTTTTTATACAATGTTTGGATTAGGAGCATGGGGTGCTATTCTTTCTATTTTTATCGTTACCATTATTGTACGAGGCTTCCTATTACTGGTTACTTTCCGATCGACAATGTCGCAAACGAGAATGCAGGAAATGCAACCGGAACTTATGGCAATCCAGGCGAAATATCCGAATGCCAATACCAATGATTATCAAAAGAATCAAATGGCGCAGGAACAAATGGCTTTATATAAAAAATATAAAGTAAATCCCTTTTCAATGTTGTTTGTTCTGATTGTTCAATTCCCGATTTTTATTGCGGTTTGGGGTGCTATGTCCGGTTCAGCGGTTTTAAAGGTAGATACATTATTTGCTACGCAAGAACATTTTGCATTAAGTTTAGGTTCTTTGATGAATAATGAAATTCTCAGCGGAAATGTCACGGCGATTCTTTTATTCGTTATTATGTCCGTTATGCAGGTTCTTTCGGTAAAATTACCTACAATGTTAAATAAAAAAGATGCAAAAAAAGCACCGAATTTAGGTAAAAATCCAGCTCAAGAGCAAAGCCAAAAACAAATGAATATGGTAAGTAATATCATGATGGTAATGATTATCGTTATGGGATTCACTCTCCCTGTTGGTATGGCGATTTATTGGTTTATCGCTGCGATTATTTCTCTTGTGCAATCTTTAGTAATTCGACAAATTACCAAAAGAAAAAGAGAGAAAAAGACATCGTATGCTAAGTATAAAACAAAATAAAGGAGAAGGAAGATGTTGTATTTAGGAAAAGATAGAGAAGAAGCATTAAAAAATGCTGCAGAAGGTGAAAATACTCCGGTTGAAGAATTAACTTATTATGTTGTTTCTGAAAACGAAGAAGCGGTGGAAATCGAAGTTTACACAATCGTCGATGTTATTGAATATGCGCAGAAGTATATTATCGATGGTATTGCCGCGCTTGGATTTGATGCTCGTGTTCAACCGACACTAAAAGACGATATCATTAATTTGAAAATTGAAAGTGAAAGAAATCCTATTTTGATTGGAAAAAACGGTGTATCTTTACAAGCTTTGAATGAATTGGTCCGAACAGCGGTAAATAATCATTTCCAAAAAAGATATCGTGTTTTATTAAATGTCTCGGATTATAAAGAAGAAAAATATGCAAAAATATGTTCTTTTGCAAAAAAAATTGCACACGAAGTACAAAAAACGCATGTGGATGCCACATTGGATCCGATGACTGCGGATGAACGTAGAGCGGTTCATAATGCCTTAACCGGAATGCCGAATATTAAAACCGAATCACGTGGATTCGGCAAGAACCGTCAAATTAATATTCTTTATGTTGAAGATAACGATAAAGTAAATGAAAAAGAGGAAGAAAATTAAAAGTGAAACTTGTACAACTTTTAACTCCGAAAAATCAAACATCCTATCTTGAAGAGACATCTACGATTCGTCAAGCATTGGAAAAGATGGATTATCGAAAATTTACGGTGATTCCTCTTCTGGATTCTTCGGGGAAATATGTTTCCACAATTTCGGAAGGAGATATTCTTCGTTACATAAAAAATAAGCAAAATTTTAATTTTCAGGAAGCAGAAAAAATACCCTTATCGGTTATTGAAAAATATCGTCCTTATGAAGCTTTAAAAAATGATGCGGAAGTAAAAGATGTTATTGATATGTCTTTGAAACAAAATTTTATTCCTTTGGTAGATGACCGGGGAATTTATATGGGAATTGTTAAAAGAAAAGATGTCATCATGCATTTATATAAGCAATATATGAAAGTAAACGATAAAGAAAAAGATGCATAAAGGTAAAACTTTATGTATTTTTTTAATAGAATCTTTTTCTTTTTCATTGTAAAAAAAGAAAAAGTACATTTTGTATTACTTTTTTCGGGAATTTTTCCAAAAAATGCAGAGAGAGAAACTTGTATTTTTTAATAAATATGTGTATCGTATTTTTGAAGGAGCAAACTATGGAATTAACGATATCTTCAAATAATCAAACATGTACGATTCATATTCTTTCGGGAAATATTTATCGTCTTTTTGCTTTGTGTGATGTCACGAAAAGAACCTTTATTTTGGCCGATAATCATTTGGATCCTTCTATCATCGAAATGGTGAAAAAACAATTTAAGAATGCATCTGTTTTTCTTGCGGAAAACGAAACGAAAAAAAGTATGATACGTTTGTTGCAAAACGTTATTGGAAAAATGGCAAATTTAAATTTTACTTGCCGAGATCAGCTCCTTGTCTTCGGGGGACAACGAATTATACATTTTGGTGCTTTTCTAGCCTCAATTTATCAAGGAGGAATGGATTTTATCACCATTCCGACCTCTACTTTGGGCATGACGGATTGTTATCTAGGAGAAAAAAATGATGTTGATATTGGAGATTTTGCTCAAGTTATAGGAACATATAAAACACCGAAAATGGTGATTATGGACCCAGATTTATGCAAAACTCTATCCCCGAGATATTATAAAACCGGTCTTGCTCCGGCTTTAAGAGCAGGAATTTTTCAGGATGTTCAACTTTATGATATGTTCTTAATGGACAGGATTACACCGGAAGATTTACCAATAATTTGCTATCGTAGTCTTTTCGTTAAGAAAAATTTTATCGAATCGGGAGAATTATTTCGAAAAGAGCCTTGTGCTTGGGAAATCGGTTATCCTTTTAATGAAATCGGAGAAAGTTATGTATTTGAAAGAAATCCATTATTAAAAGGAGAAACGATATTATCCGCTCTTTTATTGTTGTTGCAAAAGAAATTTCTTTATAAAGATTTATTGAAGGTTTCCAAAAAATTGGGAGTAACGATGGATTTGTATAAAAGAGTCCCGGATTATTATGTAAAAAATTGCTTAAATCGTATGTTAAATCAAGAGCAAAAAATAGATTATTTTGATATCGATGTTGTCGGTACTTTCGAGAAGAAGAAAGGAACGATACAAGAATTTATGGATTTGCTTCCAAAAGGAAAACAATAATGGATAGTATTATATCTTTAGCAACGGCACCGATAAAAGCAGCACTTGCCCTGATTCGTATATCCGGGGAAAATGCTTTAGATCAAATAAAGGATTTATTGAAAACAAAACAAAAAATAGAACCACGGAAAGCTATTTTTTGTGATTTTTTAAATTTGGAAAAAGATGTAATAGATGAAGTTATTTTTGTTTATTACAAAGGTCCGAACTCTTATACGGGTGAAGATTTGATTGAAATTTCATGCCATGGATCGATGCTTATTGTGAATCAAATTCTTTCCACTTGTATTGCTCGAGGGATTCGTTTGGCGGAAAGAGGCGAATACACGGCACGTGCATTTTATCACGGAAAAATGGATTTAGTTCAAGCGGAAAGTGTTTTGGCTTTGATTGATGCAAAAACAGAAGAACAAAAAAGGCTTAGTCTTTTTGCCTTGAAAGGAGAAGTGTCCGATTCATTGGTACCAATGAAAGATCTTTTAGCGGATCTTTTGGCCAATATCGAAGTCAATATCGATTATCCCGAATATGAAGATATTGAAGTAGTAAATACAAAAAAAATCGAAATGCTTTCAAAAAAAATTCTTAATGAAATTCAACAACTGTTAACAAAAGCTAAAAAAGCACAGGATATATTAAAAGGAATACATGTTGTCCTTGTTGGAAAACCAAATGTGGGAAAATCATCTTTGTTCAATGCCTTTATAGGAGAAAATAAAGCGATTGTCACGGAAATTCCCGGGACGACAAGAGATATTGTGGAAGGCGAAGTAAATTTGGACGGAATGCTTTTTTCTTTTAAAGATACCGCGGGAATTCATGAATCCGAAGATTTTGTCGAATCCATGGGAATAAAAAAAGCACAGGAAGCAATAGAAGAAGCAGATCTGATTCTTTTTGTAAGAGATCGGCATGAGGAAATGGACGAAGAAGAAAAAAATATTCAAAATATGATTGAGAACAAACCATATCTTATCGTTTATAATAAAATGGATCTTGATCCGAAAAAAGAAGAGGGAATATGCATTTCCGCAAAAAATGGTGCAATTGAACCTTTGAAAGAAGAATTGAGAAAAAGATATCAGCTTCAAGAAACACTAACTCCCAGTTTATGTTCTTCAAGAGAAATCGGATTATTGGAAGAAATGCAAGAGAATTTAAAAAAAGCTTTAGAAGAACTTACGCTTTTACCGATAGATTTGATAGCCGTTTATATCAAAAGTGCTTATGATGCTTTGAAACGTATTTTGGGAGAAACGACTTCCCCGGATTTGGAAGAAGAAGTATTTTCTCGTTTTTGTGTAGGAAAATAAGATGATTTTTGATACTCATTGTCATTTATTCGATGAAAGCTTTCAAAAGGATTTCGATGCTATGATAAAAAGAGCACGAAAAAACGGAGTTCAAAAATTTTTGATTCTCGGTGATAATTTAAAAAATTCTTTAGCGACAGTGGAAATGATTAAAAAAGATCCGGATTTTTATGGCGCGGTCGGTATTTTTCCTTGTGAATGTCATGGGTGTGACTTAGAAAAAACACTTGGTGAAATAGAAAAATTACTTTCGGATAAAGCAATAAAAGCAATCGGAGAAATCGGATTGGATCATCATTGGGAAAAAGATCCGGGACAATTAAAAGAACAGGAAATGTTTTTTATCGAGCAAATAAAATTAGCGAATCGATATCATCTTCCTCTTTCCATTCATGGAAGAGATGCATGTGAAAGCATTTACCGAATATTAAAAGAATATCGCCCTGAGAAAGGGGCAATTCTGCATTGTTATTCCTTTTCTTGTGAAATGATAGAGCCTTTTCTTCAGTTGGGATGTTTTATCTCATTGGGAGGACCGGTTACTTTTAAAAATGCCATTACTCCAAAAGAAGTGGCAAAAAAAGTACCTTTGGATCGTTTGTTGGTCGAAACGGATTCGCCGTATTTAGCTCCGGTTCCTTACCGAGGAAAAAGGAATGAACCGGCATATATTATCGAGATTGTTCGGGAAATTGCTCATTTAAGAAATATGGATGAAAAAGAAATCGAAAAGACCTTATTTGACAATGCATGTCGTTTTTTCGGAGTGTCGGAATCATGAAACCCGTCTTGGTTGTAGAAGGTAAAACAGATGTCATTCGATTGCAACAATTGATTGATGCGGAATTCATTATAACAAACGGTTCGGAAGTTTCACGTGAAACAATTTTGTATATCCGTGACTTGTCGCAAAAAAGACCGATTTATGTCTTGACAGATCCGGATTATAACGGAGAAAAAATACGAGCGAAAATTATCCAATCGGCACCATTGGTGAAACATTTATACATTCGAAAAGAGTTTGCATCCAACGGAAAAAAATTAGGGGTTTGCGAATGCCGGGAAGAAGAGCTTTTGAAAGCATTGTCTTTTATAAAGGAAACAGATGAAAAAAGCCAAGAAACTCTTGTTTTTCAAGATTTAATGGAATTAAATTTAACTTATGGAAATCTGGCAAAAAAAAGAAGATATTTTTTAACAAATTTTTATAACATCGGACATTGTAATGCCAAGACATTATTGAAGCGATTAAATGCATTAGGAGTAACAAAAGAATCCTTAAAAAAATCACTGGAGAATTTTTATGATTGCAAGTAAAGAATATGTAATGAAAACATTGACAGAGGAAAATATTTTTCCTAAAAAAAATTTTTCACAAAACTTTTTGATTGAAGAAGATGTGGCAAGAGATATCGTTACTTTTTTAGGCGAAATTAAAAATAAAAGAGTGTTGGAAATCGGACCGGGGCTAGGAGCGTTGACGGAAATTTTATTAAAACAAGGCGCAGAAGTTTTTTGTTACGAAATTGATAAAAAAATGTGTGTGCATTTAAACAAGACATTTTCTATTTATCCGACCTTCCATTTAATCGAACGAAATTTTTTAAAAGCAAAAAAAGAAGAATTATCTTTTTCTAAGGTTATTTCCGATTTACCTTATCAAGAAACAACGAGAATCTTAGAAAAAGTTTTGACGGAGATAGAAGATTTATCGATTTTTGTTTTTATGGTACAAAAAGAGGTGTCTACGAGATTAGAGGCCGGATCACATTCGAAAAACAGTTCACCTTTATCTTGTTTTTTGGAATATAAAGGAAAACTACAAAAAGAAAAAAAGGTTTTACGTACATCGTTTTATCCTTCCCCTCATGTGGATTCTTTGGTATATTCCTTCTTTTCCGATTCTGAAAAAAAAGAAGGGAAAGACTTTTTACGTTTTCTGAAGCAATGTTTTCTTTTAAGAAGAAAAACACTGGTAAATAATTTTGTATCAAAATATGAAAAAGATTTTCTTTTAAAAATATTAAAAGAATTGCAACTTCCGGAGAATATTCGCCCCGAAGAAATGCGGTTGGAAGATTTTTTGAAACTTTATAACGTTTTACGAGCGATTTAAAAAAAATTGCATATGTATAAAACGGTGAGCGACTTGAAAATCGGTGATATTGTTACAAGAAAATCCCATCACAATGATTTGCGGTTTTGTATTGTCGGATTTTATAAGAAGAAAGTTATATTACGAGGAGAAGAATTGCGTCTTTATGCGGATGCGGATGAAGAAGATTTGGTTTTAGAAAAAAAAGAAAAAATTCAAATTACCTTACCTTCTTTACCGATTCAAATCGATTCCACTTTAATACGAGGAAAAGTTTTACATTTGGATGGCGATGTGCATTATTTACGAAAGGCCATGGAGGCATATACATTTTATAATATTAAGGCTACGGGATATTATGTAAAAGAAAAAGATATGCCTTTTGCAGTCAAAGATCTTTTAATGAAAGATACGTATGATATTTTGGTTTTGACAGGTCATGACGGGATGCAAACAAATGAAGAAGATAAATCGAACGACTTGACAACCTATCGAAATTCGTATAATTTTGTTTTAGCGGTGCAAGAAGCACGTGCTTTTTTTAAGGATAAAGATGCTTTGGTTATTATTGCAGGTGCGTGTCAAAGTAACTATGAAGCATTGATTGAATCCGGAGCAAATTTTGCTTCATCGCCGCAAAGAAAAAACATTCATTTATTAGATCCGATTATTGTTGCGGCTTCTATTGCTTCTATTCGTGTAAGTGAATATGTGGAAGTGGATTCTATATTGAAAGCAACAATTTCAAAGGAAATGGGTGGTATCGACACGCGCGGAAAAGCGCGAAGAAATTTCTTTGGAGGAACGGCAAAGAATGATTTCAGTGAAGGCACACGCCAAAATCAATTTAGCCCTTAATGTGAAAGAAAAACGTGAAGATAATTATCATGATATCGATATGGTCATGTTACCTTTAGAATTACATGATCGTATTGATTTTGATTTTTTGTCTTCCGATGTCGGAACGGTAATTACTTCGGATGATCTTTCTTTACCAAGCGATGAATCCAATCTTACATTCAAAGCTTTTCGTATCGTGAAAGATCATTTTCATATCCAAAAAAAATTTCGAATTCATGTACATAAAAAAATACCTTTATGTGCGGGATTAGGTGGTGGATCGGCGGATGCCGCGGCGGTAATAAAGACTATTTTGCAAATGATGAAAATATATCCGTCAAAAGAAGAATTGATTGCCATAGGAAAAGAAGTCGGGGCCGATGTTCCTTTTGCTTTGTTTAATCAACCGGCAAGATGCCGAGGAATCGGAGAACAATTGGAATTCTTTTCGATAAAAGAACATTATAATTGTCTTATTATTAAACCCCAGATGGGAGTTCAAACAAAAGAAGCTTACACTTTATTTGATCAAATGGAGCAAGAACAAAAATCCGATATCGATCGGCTGATTCAAGGGCTTGAAAAAGGAAATGAAACTTGGATCAAAGAAGAAATGATAAATCAATTGGAAAAACCGGCTATTCAATTGATCCCGGAAATAGGAAAAATAAAAAATCAATTGATACAAGATGGTTTTCCTTTATCTCTGATGTCCGGATCGGGAAGTTCTATTTTTGCTTTATCTACAAATTTAAAAGCATTGCAAAATGAAATGTTAAAATTTGATTCGCAAAAAGTTTATATGAAGCTAACAAATATTTTATAAAAGCGAATTTTGCTTTTGTTCGTCATACATTATTCTGGGAGGCACTTATGATTATTCAATGGGAATTCCGAGAAGAAGATGACGTTTTTTTTTATAATGAAAAAAGTTCTTACTGGATGAAACGAGAGATTGATTCTGTTTTAAAAAAATACCATTCGTATCCTTTAACTTGCATTTTTTATTATCCTTTGGTATTGCTCACCAAAAAAACTCTGGAAAAATTCATTTGTGAATGCATGGAAAAGAAAGAAAATATTTTTTGTTACGATACAAAAAAATGTGTCATGGAATTAAAATATTCGAAAAACGTACGAAAAAAAGTAAAGAAAGAAGAAGAATTTTTATCCATGGCCAAAAAAGAAAATTATGAAGAAATTTGGAAAAAAATGAATGCAAGAACCATAGCAAAATTAAAGAAAAAAGGTGTTTTTATCTTAGATGCATCAAGTACCTTTATTGCTCCGGATTGTCAAATCGGAACAGGAACTTATCTTTTTCCGGATGTTGAAATCATGAAAAAAAGTAAAATCGGTAAAAATAATTTCATTGGACCGCATGTCGTTCTAGTAAATTTTACTTGTGATTGCTATAATGTGATTAGGTGGTTTCATGGCGAGAATAGTAAAATCGGCCATCGAAACCAACTGGGTCCATTTACTCATTTCCGAGATAATGTTTTGTTGGAAAACGAAAATGTCATCGGCAATTTTAACGAATTGAAATCGGTGTCGATGAAATCCGGGAACAAAATGAAGCATCTTTCTTATTTCGGGAATACGGAAATGGAAAAAAACATCAATGTAGGATGCGGCGTGATCACCGCAAATTACAATGGGAAAAAGAAAGAAGCAATTCAAATTCGAGAAGGTGCTTTTATAGGATGTAACAGTACATTAATAGCACCGGTAACAATTAAAAAAGACGCATATATTGCTGCGAATACCGTGGTAACGCGAAATGTGGAAGAAGATGAATTTGCAATTTCCAGACCCGAATTGATCACAAAACCACGGTATCATAAAAAATGATACACTTATAGGGGGTTCATTCATGCTAGATAATGCAATCATTTTCTCTCTTACCGCTAATAAAGAACTGACAAAAGATGTAGCAAAAATACTGAATATTCCGGTTTCTCCCGTAGCAGTAAATCACTTTGCGGATGGAGAAATCATTTGTGAACCAATTGAATCGGTTCGAGATAAAAATGTTTACATTGTTCAATCTACTTGTACTCCTGTGACAGAACATTTATTTGAATTATTGGTTTTTATCGATGCTTTGAAAAGATCTTCGGCACGAGTCATTAATTTAGTTATTCCTTACTACGGATATGCACGTCAAGATCGAAAATCAAAACCGAGACAACCGATTACATCCCGTCTGGTGGCGGATTTATTAACGACTGCCGGGGCGGCCCGTGTTATTTGTTTTGATTTACATGCGCCCCAAATTCAAGGATTCTTCTCTTGCTTAGTCGATGAATTGAGTGCCATACCGATGATTGCCGCCTATTTTAAAAAGAAAAGAAACGATAACTTTGTCGTTGTTTCTCCGGATCATGGAGGAGTGAATCGTGCCCGAAAAGTGGCGGAAAGATTAAATACTCCTTTAGCCATTATCGATAAAAGACGAACAAGACCAAATGTGGCAGAAGTTATGAACATTGTTGGTAATGTGGAAGGAAAAGATTGTCTGATTATTGATGACATGATCGATACTGCAGGAAGTTGTTATGCGGCTTCCAAGGCATTAAAGGAACATGGAGCAAAATCGGTAAGAATTGCCTGTGTGCATGGTGTTTTTTCGGATCCGGCACGGGAACGACTTCTCGATGGAAGTTTTGATGAAGTGGTTTTAACCGATTCTATCCCTTTAAGAGAAGATATGTTGGATAATCGTGTCAAAGTTTTATCTTTGGCACCGATGATTGCCGCAACCATTCAACATATTGAAGAGGGTTTGCCGCTTTCTACGGTTTACGACATTTATAAATAAGATAAAAAGAAAAGTGGTTTTCCACTTTTTCTTTTAAAAAGTACAAAGGAAAATATGAACAAAGAGAAAAAATTTACTGAAAGCAGAATAGAATATTTAAAACTGCTTGCCGAGCAATATCCAAGCATTCAACAAGCAGCATCCGAATATATTCGATTGTCGGCTATATTGAATCTTCCGAAGCCGACAGAACATTTTTTAAGTGATATTCACGGAGAACATGACACCTTTATGCACTTTTTAGTCTCCGGATCCGGGGTTATACGGAATAAGATTGAAGAGGCATTGGAAAAAGAATCTAAAGAGAAAAAAGATTTTTTAGCTACCATTATTTATTATCCAAAAGAAAAATTGGATCTTTTGGCAAAGCAAAAAAGAATTAATGCCGAAGTATTAAAAGAAATTTTAAAAGATTTGATTACGATCACTCGATTCATTTCTTCAAAATATACACGAAGTAAAGTAAGATCCATGATTACGATTGGATATCAGGATATTGTGGAAGAATTATTGCAAACGGATTTTAAAGCGGAAAGCAAAGAAGCCTATTGTAATGAAATTATTGAAGCGGTTATTGCTACAGGACGTGCGGAAGCATTTATTATGGAAATTTGTTTCTTGATTCAACGTATTTCCGTGGATAGACTGCATATTTTGGGAGATATTTTTGATCGAGGAAATGGTGCTTGCCGTATTATGGATACCATCTGTCAATTACCATCGGTGGATATTACCTGGGGAAATCACGATTTGCTTTATATGGGAGCATCTGCGGGAAATTATGCTTGTATTGCGAATGTTATACGAAATTCATGTAGATACAATCATCTATCAACATTAGAAGATGGCTATGGTATTTCATTGCGACCTTTAGTCACTTTTGCAATGCAATTTTATGGGAATGATCCTTGCTTGGAATTCATTCCGAAGCAAGAAGAAGCCAATGCGATGGATGATTATGATCTTTCCGTTGTTGCCAAAATGCATAAGGCGATTACGATAATTCAATTAAAAGTCGAAGAGCAGGAAATTATTCGACATCCTCGCTATCTCGCGGATAAATTGAATAAATTGCGCAACATAAATTTTCAAAAAGGAACGATTTCTTTGGAAAACAAAGAATATCTTTTGATTGATACAAATTTTCCGACGATTCAAAAAGATCATCCCGAAAAGCTTTCCAAAGAAGAAGAAATATTGATGGAAAAACTCTCGATGGCTTTTCGTCATAGTGAAAAATTAAGTCGCCATGTACGTTTTTTACTAAATCACGGAGCGATGTATTTAAAATGCAACGGAAATCTTTTATATCATGGATGCATTCCTACCGATGAAAGCGGCGAATTCTTGACCTATATTAATCGCGATGGAAAGGAATATTCGGGAAAAAGATATTTGGATTATTGTGATATGAAAGTAAGAAAAGCCTTACTAACCCCTCATCCGGAAGAAGATGATTTGGATTTTCTTTGGTTCTTATGGTGCTGCCCGATTTCTCCTTTATATGGGAAAGAAAATATTGCTACATTTGAAAGGTATTTTTTGAAGAAAGAGGACTATACGGATATTCATGAAACGAAGAATCCATATTATTTTTTCATTAATCAAGAGGCATATGTGGAAAAAATAATGAAGGAATTTCATTTGGATGCAAGCAAAGGAATTGTTATCAACGGACATATGCCTGTAAAAATCATTAAAGGCGAATCTCCTTTGAAGGCAGGAGGAAAACTTTTAATCATTGATGGAGGAATGTCCAAAGCTTACCAGAAAGTAACCGGTATTGCCGGTTATACTTTGACATCTTCTTCAAAAGCCATTCGTCTTGTGGCACATCAACCCTTTGAATCAAAAGAAAAAGCCATTCAAGAAAATCGAGATATTATTCATTCCATTACCAATTTAACGAAATATACGCATCGATTAAAAACAAAAGATACGGATCAAGGGAAAGAACTTTTAAAGAAAGTAAAAAATTTAAGCGATTTAATTGTTGCCTATTCGGAAGGATATATTGCTACGAAATAAAAAAACCCGTGTTTCCCATAAAGGATACACGGGTGATATTTATTCTGTAGCAGGAATCAATAAGTCAAGAGACTTATCTCCGGCGACAACTTCGGGAAGTTTTCCATCCCATTTTTCTAAATACTCGAGATATTTGATGAATTCCATAGCGATTTTTAAATCGTCTTTGGTATGTGTTTCATCATATTGAATAGAGTATTCGGTACCAAGAAGTGTGGTGGTAATTTTCGTAATCATATTTTTCTCTTCTTCTGTTTTTAAAATTGAACCTGTAGATAATTTTTCTTTAGACTCTTTTTCTAAAATTTGAGAAGAGATAATTTCCGAAGTTTGATAATTTCTTATTTCAGTTTCTTCGGTATAAAGATAAGTTTCATCGATGGTAAATCCGATAGAGCGGGAAAATTCAACTAATTTCAGTGCCATTGCTTCGGCGGTTGCCTGAGCAATAATTTTTTGACTTTCCGCATCACCATGTGCTGCTTCAATTTGAGCTTGTGCCTCTAATTTTGCCACTTCCAATTCTTGTTCGGCTTTGGTAATCGCAGCTTCTTTTTGCTGTTCTGCAATTACCTTGTCTTCTACGGATTTTTCAAATTCCGGAGTAAAATCAATATTGGTCAAATTCACTGCGGTGACCGTAGCATAATAGCGATCACCAACCGCTAATTTGATGGATTGTTCCACTTCGGGCGAAATAGCGGCACGAGTTTCAATAATCTTCATCGCAGTATATTTTGATAAAATAGATTTTGTATTATCATCTGCGACTTTTTCAATACGAGCAGAAAGAGATTCCATTGTTTGATATTCGGTTAGAATATTTTCTGCTTTTGTCGGATCAATGCGGAATTGAACCGTCATTTGTATTTCCATTGTCTGTGCGTCGCTGGAATAAGAAGCGGTATTAATATCTAAGCGTTGAACCGTCGTATCAAAGTAAGTGTAAGAATTTGTAAGATAAAAATCAAAATATGTCCCCGGACTCCGCGTACCAACCACACGCCCTAAATTCTTGATTACGGCAACTTGTCCGGCTTCGACTTGATGGAAAGAACCGGGTACAAGAATGCATAAAAGCACCGAAATTCCCAGAGCAATAGATGATGCAATGGTATATTTATTTTTCTTTTTCCGAATGAGCAAGAAAACAAGGAATGCACCACTTGCAATAATAAGAAAAGATAAGATAGTAAAAAGAATTGCTTGAATCATATAAACCTCCTATAAGCAAAGAAAAAGACCGCGGCTTTTTCAACCACGATCTCGCGTAATCTAAAATTTTGACTTACAATATCCGGACAAATGTCGTGATGACGAATATTGTATTGCACGCTACTCCTCGTACAAGTTTAATATATCGAATTCCTTGATAAAAGTCAAGAAATTTGCTATCTATTTCTACCAGCTGTCCTGTGGATACCCCTTTTTAATTACAAATACCAAACAGGAATCTGCAGTACATTTTCACGTAATGCACCAGGTTGCGGGCACATGCAAATAATTGCTCCCGTGCCACGCTTCTTGTTCTTTATTTTGTCAAGTACTGTGAATGCCGCTGTTTCATCGGATGTTACTTTTGCACTTTGTTTGATTTCAATTGGGTAGAGTACGCCTTTTTCTTCGATAATGAGATCAATCTCCCTCTCCATCTCGACACCATTCTTTTTGCTTTTGTCTTTACCACGATAGTATGAAACGCAGTAACGGTAGTCAATGCCGCTATTTGAGTACGATTTTAAGATTTCGGAGACGACGAATGTTTCAAAAAGTGCCCCGCTCATTGCACCTATAGCAAGTGTTTCTGGTGTGAGCCATCGGGTGAGATAGGCGGCAAGTCCCGTATCTCTAAAATAAAGTTTGGGAGTTTTAATTGCTCGTTTCAGCACCGATGAAGTGTATGGTTCCAATAAATAGATGATACCCGACGCTTCTAAAATCGAAATCCAATTTTTGATTGTCCCTTGATCCTTGCCGATTTCATCGGCAATATTTGAATAGTTGAGTATCTGTCCCGTGCGCGCGGCGACGGCGACCATAAACTTACGGAAGTCATTCAAATTTTGTACGGCAGAAAGACTCCGGACATCGCGCTCCAAATAAGTTTTTACATAACTTGCGTAGAATATTCCCCAGTCGATTTTGGGATTTTGTAATTCCGGATAGCTACCTCGGTGAATAATCTGCCAAATATTCTTTGGCGACTTAATAGACTTACTCCGATCCTGTATGTATTTCATTGTCGGAAGAAAAGGTTTATTAAAGCTATCCTGCATAATTTCACGCAGAGAAAGTCCGCATAGTTCAATTATCACGGCTCTTCCGGAGAGCGATTCGGAGACATTTTTCATTAGCTCAAACGGTTGAGAACCGGAAAGACAGAAAAGTCCGTAATCTTCTTGTTCGTCGCACTTTATCTTTATATATCGAAAAAGATCGGTTACTCGTTGTACTTCATCGTAGATGACGGGTGGCGGATTGAGCATCATAAAAGTATAAGGATTCTCTTTTGCTTGTTCCTCAATGAAAGGATCATCAAAGGAGATGTACTTTTTGTCGGAAAAAAGTCTTTTTATCATGGTCGATTTTCCCGTTTGTCGTGCACCCGTAATCAAAATACATTTGAAAGTTTTGTAACTTTTTAATGCGATTTCTTCAATACTTCTCCGAATATAGTTCATATTAACTCCATTAAATAAAAACGACTAATCTGGAATTCATTTCGAGATTAGTCGTATTATACAATTTTACAAGCAGTTTGTCAATGCCTATATTTTTGAGGTATAAAAAACTAAAAAAGTTTTACATTCCCTCCGCAAGATCATTGAAACTCATCTAATGATTTTGCATTGGAATTTTTCTATTTTTATATACTCTCAATCAAATATAAATTGCTATTTTTATTCATTTCCTTATGAAGTTCCTCTGTATAACCCGCTGTACTGAAAATAACATATCGAACATTCGTTGCTCCTGTTAATTGAATAATGGGATCGGCTTTTGCTTGTAAATCATGTAATACGGATAATCCCTTAGGCGATTTTGTATATTTACACTCTCCCAATACAAGATTTTTCTTTGCAGTATCTATTGCCACAATGTCGATTTCGCCCGTCTTTTTTCCCCAATACCTACCTACTTTATCAAAATGGAACCCCCATTTGTTTGTGGCGGAAAATTCCCACATCTTGCCCCGGCACACATCCTCATAAACAAACGAGGCAAAATTTTGCACAAAGCCTTTTTTTATCTCTGATAAGACATAATCGACCTCACCTTTTTCCAAATATGCTCTATACGGATACACAAATTTGAACCAAAAGGCAATATAGTTATCTGTAATGCGATACAATCCGCTTTTGCTCTTTTCGGGAGCGGATTCGGTAACCGGAACTTCTCGCTCTACAAGATCAAGATCCATGAGCACTTTAAGATACTTTGTCAAGTTCGTTTGTTTCACTTCGAGAAATGCGGCAATTTCAGAAAGTTTTCTTTTCCCCATAGCAATCGCTTTAATCAACGAAAAATAACTGCCGATTTCGCTTACTTCTTTCTGCAAGAGAAAATAAGGCTCTTCATAGAGAAAACTCTGTGTATTTAAGATGTTCTCTTTGATTGCCGAATATATATCATCATACTTATGAAAAGCTTCGATATACTTTGGGACTCCACCCGTCACCGCATAAAAAGGGAACAATTCATTATCACTTTTTCCTTCATAAAACTCATGGTAATGTTTAAACGGAATTTGTTTTAATTTTATTTGTGCCGTTCTTCTGCCATATAAAGGGCTTCCGTAGTCGAGTGTCTGTGACTTCATGAGCGACACAAGGGAACCGCATAAAACAAGCATGATATTGGCATCTTTCAGCATTGTATCCCAAATCTTTTGCAAAACAGACGGGAATGCCGAATTGGATTGCCCGATGTATTGAAATTCATCAAACACGATGACCTTTTTGCTTTTTGTTTTATGTGACAATAATGTTTTGAAAACAGTAAACCAATCGACTGCTGCGGTACGAAGTAATTCATTGCCGGTGAAATCTGCGACCTGTGATTTGAAGTAATTTAGATTTTGGAATTCCGATTCTTCGGTAGCGAGAAAATAAATTGAATCGTTATGTGACTTTAAAAACTCGGTTAATAGTGCTGTTTTGCCGACACGTCGTCTTCCATAGACAACCACCAATGAGGATTCACTTGAATTGTATTGCCTTTCAAGCGTTTCCAACTCTTTTGTACGGTTTACAAATTTTTGCATTTTACACCTCACAATATTTATATATATTATACTTCAAATTATAATAATTTAAAGTATATCTTATAAAAATTATACTTTTGTTCA
>CANRDP010000005.1 GCA_947629415.1 uncultured Bacilli bacterium | reverse complement strand
ATAGCTTATTCTCTTTCAAAGTGTTGTGATTTCAATTGAACATCTTGACACTTTATTTTTACTATACTTTTTTTGTGCTCTTAAGGACATCCTTATCTTATCAAATTTTTTCTTTCCTTGCAATTTATTTCCTTTTCCTATTCCTTTTTTCGCTTCATTTTGCAACACTTTCGTTTTGCAACGTTGTGTTGTTTTTTCAATTTAGATTAACAAAATATAAAAAGACTAGTTAAATGACAAAGTAAATTCAGTAGAAATGTAGTAAATTCTTATCGATTTCTTATCGATGCGTTTTTAAAAGAAATTTGTTAGAATATTAGTAAAGGAAGATAGTGAAAATATGGAAAATGTTGACAAGAAATTAGAAGTCGTTATGAATCGATTATTTCATTTAAAAGAATCGGATACAGAACAAACGATTGAATCGGAAAAAAGAGGCATTTTTAAGCGAGATTTCGGAATGAATTATTTTGATTGGCCTCAAGGAATAGGTTTATATGCCATTTATACTATGTATGAAGAAACAAAAGATAGCGCCTACATGCTTTATTTAGATCAATGGTTCCAAAAAAGAATAAAAGAAGGACTTCCAAGTAAAAATATCAATACGACAATTCCTTTATTGACACTTGCCCGAATGAATGAAGAATTAAAAAATCCTCAATACGAGGACTTGATGCTGCAATATCGTAATTTTTTACTTTATGATTTGCCACGTACTCAGGAAAGAGGATTTGAGCACATTACTTCCGGGAAAACCAATGCACAAGAAATCGGTCGTCATGAACAGCAATTATGGGTAGATACGATTTTTATGTCTTGCCTTTTCTTAGCTTTTTATGGCTCTTCGCATCAAGATCAAGAATGCCTTGATGAAGCAAAATATCAAATGGATTTGCATTTAAAATATTTATTTGATGAAGAAAAAAGATTAATGTATCATGGTTATTCTTTTCTCCGAAAAGATCATTTTGCAGGAGCTTTTTGGGCACGGGGAAATGCTTGGTTTACTTTGGGGTTACCTTTATTTTTAAAATTTCATACTTCATTGGATTCCAAAACAAAAGAGCTTTATTTGAGAATTTTAGAGCAACAAATTGATGCATTATTATCCTATCAAGATGGAGGAATGTGGCATACTTTAATCGATGAACCGACATATTACATTGAAACCAGTGGCAGCGCGGGAATTTTAGGAGGAATTCTCTTGGCATATAATGAAAATTATTTAAAAACATTAAATACTTTTAAAATAGAAGAAGGGATAAAGGCACTATTAAATCATATTGACGAAGAAGGAAATGTTTTGGATGTTTCTTGTGGAACAGGAATTGCCATAACAAAAGAAGCCTATGGTAACATTTTAAAAAAACCGATGGCTTATGGTCAAAGTCTTATGATTTTATGCCTTTTGGAATATCAAAAATATCGAAAAAAAATTAATGAAAAATCGTATTGATTTTTTGTAAAATACTTTGTTTTGGTAAATAGCCTAAGCTTTCTCCGATTTTCTTTCCATCTTGGAAGAAGAGAAGCAAAGGAATGGAAGATACTTGAAAATCCGCGGCTAAATCAATAAGATCATCGACATTGACTTTCAAAATCCTTAAATCTTCCGTTTCTTTTTCAATTTCTTCCAATACGGGACTTAACATGCGACATGGAGCACACCAAGTAGCAAAAAAATCGACGATAACTTTTCCATTTTTGATTTCTTCATAAAATTGTTCTTTGGATTCGATATGTAACATTGTTTTTCCTCCTGTTTTCTTCAAGAATTTTCTTTCTTTATTATATAGTATTTCTCTTGGTTCTCCAAGTTAAACAAGAGAAGAAATAATGGAAAGAACGGCAATGTGAAGAGGATAGAAAGCATAGCAACCAATACGAAAAACTTTGGAAGAATATCCTTTTGCACCGGAATAACAAAGAAGAAATGGAACGGCTAAAATGGCAGATCCTTGTGCATAATAATTCATATTATCGTTTGGAAAATATTCCACAAGAATGGGGGAACTATAATAGCATAACAATGTATAAGTTAAAAGAAATAAAGCAGAAAAAAGGCTGAGATTCATTCGGAATAAATCGGATTTTTCAGGATGGCCGTTTTCAAAATCCTCTGTTATCGTGTTACTTTTGAAAAAATATAAAACCAAGCGATAAACAAGATGAAAACCAACACAAAGAGCAAATCCGTAAATTCCGAATTGCACTTTAAAAGGAGTAAAAGCAAATGTGGAAAAGATGACATAAATCAAAGGAAGAAGAGCACCAAACTTCCAATAAATTTTCTTTTGATCCAAAAAATAAATAGCAAGAGAAGATAAGGCCAAAACAGAAAATACATTGGCTTGATATTGATGCGTGATAAGAAAACCTAACATAGAAAGTACCACATCCATCGCGAATAATACTGAAAAATAACGTATTTTATTTCTGGTATGTACCATACTTTCCGCGGTTAAAAAAGCAAAAATCGGAAAAGAAATTCTTCCGATGATTCGTAACCATAAAATATCGGGGAAAAGAAACACACCGAGATGATCGATGAGCATGGTAAGCATACCGATGATTTTTAAATGAAATGCAGTCAGTTTTTGAAATATTTTCATTGCCGTAAAACAAAGATCGAGATAAACATCAATAAAAATTCAAAGCCATTATAAATTGTGTGTGCCGTGATGGAAGTTACAATATTTCCTTTTCTTTGATAAGCATAACACAAAAAGAATGCGCCGATTAAATAAGCGGGAATATTAATAAATTCTATAATTAAATCTTCTCCTCTAGCCGCAAAATCAAAGTGTAAAAAAGCAAAGACGAAGATTGTAATTACATAAGCAAGTGTATTGGATTTTTTGGCAATCATTCCAAAAAGGCCAAAGCGATAAGCAAGTTCTTCGCAAAAAGGAGCAAAAAGAACGATACAAAAGAAAGATAAAAACGGTTGTACTTCGAAACTTTGATTCAGAGAATCTTGATTATTATTTGATGCATGTGGAAAAATCAAATTGGAAATGACACTATATAAAGTGGCACAACAAATCATTAATATGGCAATATTTGCTCCTTCTAAGAAGGAATTACTTTGGATAAATTGCTTTTTAAACCATGGAAGAATTTCTTTATTGGTAACAAGCAAAAGCATCATCACGATAAATAAAGCTAAGTATACTAGGAACAATAATATGGCATTTGCTTGTATTTCACCAAAATTTGAAAGAAATAAATTCCCGAAAATCGTACCAAAAAATAAAGAGAAAACGCTTAATCCCAAAAGACCAAGAAGGAAAAAGATCAAAGGAAATAAAAAAGAAAACGAAGGAACTGTTATGTTTTTATCGAAAGTTTTCCATTTTTGAATGATATTCTTCCATAATATTTTCATCATTTCACCTTTCCTTTTCTTCAAAATTGCAATCAATTTACTGCGGATGAATGAAATATCCGTCTTGGGAAGTACCTTTCTAATAGAAATTATAATAAGAATTTTAAAAAAAAGAAATAAATTTTCTATTCTATGAAAAATATAGAAAGATTTTCTTTAACACAAGGAATTTTTTTATAAATATATTGAAAATATAGGATAACTATTTCGAGTGATTTTCTTAATTGCGGAACAAAAGTAGGAATGAATCTTCTAATGGATAAGGGAAAAGGAGCATTGCATCCTTCTTATTACTTTCAATACTATCGCAAAATTTGTTGGGAATTCTATTGACTCTTCTTTTTTTGAAAAGTTCAGAAGGTAAAAGTGTCATTTTTTTCTTTTCATAAAAAAAAGATTTTTCTTTTTCGATTGGGATAAATAAAATAAAATAATTCATGGCATTTTGCTATTAAAATGCAGGAAATATGATATAATGAACCACGAAAAGAGGAATCCGAATGATTACATTCTTAGAAATTTCATTATCATCAGGAAATATTAGCTTAATTTGCAATTTAGTTCTTCTTGTTTTTGCATTGTTTTGTTTGGTTTCTGCTTTCCTCGGTATTAAAAAAGGATTGTGGAAATCCTTAGTAAAATTGATTGTTTGGATTGGCTTACTTTTGGTTGTTTATACCCAAAATATCCGTTTTACAGAATTTTATTTTAATTTTGACTTATCTTTTCTTATCAATGCTTTACCAGTGCCAAAAGAGATTGTTTATAATGATACCTCTATTCCTCTTACACAGTCTCTCGGAGGTATTGTTGAACAATTTTTGATTGTATTGAAGGTGGAAAGTTCAACTGCGGCAGTGACTTCTCTAGCCATGAGTATTCTTTCTTTTGCGGTTCTTATTATAAATTTGTTTTTATGCTTACTGCTTTCACCAATTTTAACTTTTATTTTATATCGATTAATTCTTCGACCGATTTTCGGAAAGTTCTTTGATAAACATAAGCTACGAATCGGGGGATTTTTCTTCAATGGAATTAAGACCGCTTTGGTTGCGGTATGTTTTTTAATGCCTTTATTTTCGACTACGGAGGTATTATTGAAAAATTACGAAGATAGTATCGGAGAAGATTATACTTATGATGAGGCAAGCTCCAACGCCTATTGGAATATGATTTATCCGATTATATTCGGATATCAAGGATCAATACTGCATCAATTTTGTTCGCTTGTAACCGGGGAAGGTTCTTATAATACTTTCTTTACGGTTATTTCGAAAAATGGGAATGAAGTAAATTTTTTAAATCTTACGGGGCAATTCTTTTCTGTCGCTTGTTCGGCACTTTCTACGGCACAAGATACGTCTCAAAGTGCACTGATTGCCGCGGCTTTATCCGAGCACACTTTGGATATATTTATGGATAAAATTCTTTCTTCGGCTTATATTGTTTCCGATTTATTCCCGGTGATAGCTTCTCTTGGTGTATCCATGTTGGCAAATGGTGAAAATGCTATTTTAAGTACTGAGGATGCGGATCGAATTACTCAAGATATTGATTTTCTTGATTTTAAAGCGGATCTTTCTTCGTATTTGAATTTCTTTAAGATTCTGGAAAAAAACGGTATTGCAAGCAGTATGGTTTCTTCCGAAGGATTTGTATTTGAATTTTCTCGTGAAAATCAGGATATTTTGAATGATGCTTTGGATGTATTTGAAGAAGCACAGGATGCCATTCGTAATGAAGAGGGAAAGAAAACCATTTTGGATGTGATTGCTCCTCCTTTATTGGCGGCAATGGTTCGATCCTCAAATTCAAGTGATTTTTCCTTATCCTCCATACTTCCGACTTCGCCTGAGGAGTATGAAAAGTATGATATGATTAATACTTTACGTGTTTTTTCCGATGTTTTATTCAATCTAAATGATTTTTATAAAGAAACTTTGGATACGGAAAATAATCTCAGCAATAATAATTTTGACCAAGTATCCAAAAATTTATTAAAGATGTTTTTTGAAAGAGAAAATGTCTTTGATGGTGTAAAGGATTCGCGCGACGCGGAGAGAAAAATTCGTTCCTTATCTTTGTTTTCCGGATTAGAGACAGCGGAAAATACTTACGATTACGGATTACTGGATTCTTCATTGATTTTGGACTGTTTCCCTGTGATTTTGGATATGGTTTTAAATATAATTTGTTCTTCGGATGAAAATGCCGGAGGTTTTACTCTTACCGAAGAAATGAAAGACAGAATCGAAGAGGTTATTAAAACATACGATACAAAGGAAGAATGGGCCAATGAACTGGATTATTTGATGAAATTTATTTCTCTTCTTTACAATAATCCGGATTTACCTTTATTGAATGACGATGGAAACGGAGGAATCGGTGAATTAGGCTATATCAATATAGAAGAAGAAAATCAACGAATTGCACTTCAGGAAGCATTGACATATATTGATGGCTCCATTGTTGCTTCTACGTTACTTCCCGCGGTGATTGCAGATACATTGAATGTGGAATCCTTAGCGATTTTTGCCGATTTTGGAATTGATATTGATGATTTTAATTTCACTTATTTTACGGAAAATACCGGATTGGGAACAGAATTATCAAAATTATTGGATGCTTATGGTTATATTGCCGGAGCTAATTTAAGTGGGAACTTTTTAACGGATACTTCCTTTGATACAACGAAACTAAAAGAAGCACTTTTGGAAATGGAAGCGTGTGAAATTATTAATCCATCCGATGAATTTGAAGAACTTGATCCCAATAAAAATGTTTTTAAAAAAATGTTGATGGGGCTTTTTAATACGGAAGAAATGCATCAAATCGGTATTGAATTAACCGATGAAACGTATGAAGCAAATCGAAATCGAATGAATGGTGAAAATGGAGAAATCTCTTCCATCATCCAGATTCTTGATACCGTCCGGGATGAAAATAATGGATTAAATAAACTTTTATCTTCCGATCAGGAAGTAACTCTTCAGGATTTAAATGGCGATGATATCGAATTATTTATTCATGTTGTCGCGGATTCGGAGTTTTTCCGACCTTGTATTGCAAATATTTTACAAAAACAAGCCGGAGGTATGCTGGAATCCAATGGTATTTATCTCAATTATGAATTAATGGATGCGGCTTCGAAAGAGGAATGGTATGAAGAAGCAAGCACTTTAGGGGATTTATTGGATGGTATCAAAGGATTATTGGGTGAAGAAAGTTTTGATGAAATCGATTGGTTGGGAATTATTCAGGAAAAGGATACGGAAATCCATTCGTTATTAAATACCATGGTGTCCTTAAAAATGATGGATGGAGAACTCTTTTTCGAAGAAGATGCACCTCAAGATCGTTTTGGTTATTTCCTTACACGTATCATGAAATTGGCATTCCAGGAATATTTTTCCGAAGAAAATACTCCTCAGATTCAAAAAGAATTTTCTTTCTATTATTATTTGGATGAATTGAATATAAAGCCGGAAGATTTTCATTTGACAGAAGATAAAATATATACTCGAGTCGATTATTGGAATGCCGAAATTCAAGAATTGATGGATGTTTTTTCTTCCATGAAATCCTTCATAATAGAAGATGAAGAAGGGAATAAAACATTCAATATTGTCGGAGTGGATGCCGATAGTCGTAAAGCTTTACGAGCACTTTTGCTTGGAAAAGATGATTCCGTTGAAGGCAATATTTATGGTATTAATGATCTTTACATTATGCGCACACTTTTATCGAGTATTGCTACTTCTTTCTTCGGACAAACATCTCAATTTGGAATTGAAGGATTATCTTTAAATAAAATCCATCAAAGCCTTTTAAATGAGGAGTATGATTATCTTTCTCCCAAACACGAAACAAATGTTTTGACTCGTTTGGCGGAAATTGAGGCCCGAAAAGAAGCACTGGGTTCTTTATTGAATATTGAAGAAAATATTTCTACGCTGAAAGATATTCTGGAAGATGAAAGTCCGACACTTGCCTCTTTTAGTGGAAATGTTCCTACCATTTTTTCCATTTTGCATGAAATGAAAGATTCGGCTTTCTTCCATAAAGGGCGTTACGGAAGAGAAGAATTGGAAACCACTTTCTTTGAAGATGCCATGGGCTTAATTATGAAACAATCCAAATTATCGCTTTTAAATTATGATAGCGAAAGAGATGCTTTGTTTATAACTTCGGAAAATGACGAAGAAAATGCTGCAAATAAGACACAAAAGCAAATTTTGAATCTTTCTACTTTACTGGTTCAAAATGATCAAGATACAAAAAGAACCTGGGATGAAGAATTGGAAAGTTTGGAAAGTATGTTGACAAATATTTCCCAAAACGAAACCTTACAAAATATTACCAGTTCTAATGCCGTCAATGATTTGAATGTAGAAGAATTGGAACCTTTGTTAAAAAATTTGAATGAATGCTATTTAACACATGATGCCGTAGGTAACTTAATCAAAATCGTTTTAGATCAAACGAATATTGCCGCGGATTTCCGTATGGATGAAGAAGAGACCGCCACTTTACCGGATTATTATCTTGATAAATATATCCGTGGCGAAATGCTTGATTTCGGTTCTCAAGTGAAAGAATGGAACGATGAAATTACCAATATTTTAAAGATGAAAGAAACTTTGGACACTTTTGTTACCGGTGATTCTCTTGGGAATATGTTTGGAGGAGAAGATGCGGTTCCTGCAATTTCCGAATTATTATCCGTGACGGGAGCATCACGTATTTTGAAACCGATGTATAGTGATTTCTTATATACACTTTTAGATAAAGCCGGATTAAGTAATAAGATTTCTATTTATGAAGGTGAAGTTACATGCAATGGGGAAGTACTGAAGAAAGAAACGAATTCGCAACAAAGAAGAAATACGATTCAATATCTTATAAATGAAAGAATTCGTCCGCAAATTGATAAAGAAAATGGCACATCTTCGGAATGGGCAAAGGAAGGTGATGCCATGGATAAATTATTGAATATTGTAAAAAACGGTGTATCCTTTGATGGAGAATTGACAGAAGAAAATAGTCCGGTAGAAACCATTTCCAAAATTTTCACAAGTGTTTATAATTACTCTGGAGCTGCATATGATTATTCGCCGAATGCAGATAATAGCATTGCCATTGGGGCGATGGTGGATCCTATGAACTATGAGCGTGCTTATATTGCCAGTGAAATACTATTGAATTTCTTTGATCAAAGTTTTGAAGATTATTCGGTTTCATATTTTAAAGACATTCATAGTACCTATAATTACGAGTGTTTTAATGATTATGAAAAAGAAGGACTTCTTGCTATTTTGAAGGTATTTATAACTCTGGGTGGTATTAACGGAAGTAATGTGAGTCAATTGAAATTTGATACGGATATTATCCGGAAAATGGGTCCGGGAACGAGCAAAGAAGCTCCATTCCGAGATGCAGAAAAAACACTTTTGAAAGACGGATGGAATTCCAATATCTGTTATCAATTGTTAAACGGTGGCTATCTTGAAAAAGCACTGGCAAATCATGATATAATTGATGAGGGTGCTCAATGCTTTACTATGGAAGAATCGGTACCGATTGAATTTTCATCTTCTTCGTGGGCAACAAAAATCATTGCCGCTGCTACACAACATCTTTTACCTCATCTTTAGGTGAAAATTTGGATTTGTATATTTCCTTGTTAAGTAGAAAAAATTATGAAGTACATTTTACAACCATATGAATATCGCTATGAAATACAAAAGTCCGTATTTCTATCGTATGTATTTCCTTTGAAAAACTTAGAGGAAGTCAAAGATTATTTAAATCAAGTGAAAAAAGAACATCCCAAAGCAACACATTATTGTTATGCTTATGTATTTGGTTCCGTAATGCATTCTTCGGATGACGGTGAACCAAGCGGTACTGCCGGAAGACCCATGCTCGGAGTATTAAAAAGTAAAGCTTTGGATGCAATCCTCGCTATAACGGTTCGATATTTTGGGGGTATTAAGTTAGGCGCAGGTAGCCTTCTTCGCTCTTATGTCCAAAGTCTAAGCGAAGGATTAAATAAATGTGATTTTTATGAAAAAAAGTATTTAAAAAAAGTAGAATTCATCTTTGACTATAGCAATAACACAGATAAAATTCTTCGTTATCTCTATAAAAACGGATTTACCATTATAAAAAAAGAATTTTCAGATAAAGTTCATTTGGTAATTGCTAAAGAGGAAATTATAGAAAAGAATTTAACGGATCAAGTTAGCGGAGAAAGCGAAATCATAAATCAAGGGGAAAGTGAAAGTTTCGTTCCCTTTAAAGAAATAAAGGAGTAAAAATATGTTGAGTTTAAATTTGTACAATATGGAAAAAGGAAAAGTGTTGACGAAACTTGCCGAATTGGCATTTAAAGGAGAACTCACGGATCAATTTCCTCAGGAAATCGGGAAAATTTTATACCCGAATCGTCAAGTTGCTCAGACACATCACTGCTGCGTTTATAAAGAAAGAGAGATATCTCGGGAATTTGCCAATCTTGGCATGGGGAAAAAGCCGGATGGTTCGGAGCCAAATGGTAAACAATTAGTATATGTTTGTGAAGCAGCCTGTGATGGATGTGATATTCATAAGGTAAGAATAACGGATTCTTGTCGGTTATGTTTAGCAAGAAATTGTCAAAGAGTTTGTCGTTTTGATGCCGTTTATATGGGCGAAAATAAAATGCATATTAATTATGAAAAATGCAAAGGATGCGGGATGTGTGCAAAAGCCTGTTCTTATAGTGCCATTATTCAATCCGAACGTCCTTGCCGCAAATCTTGTCCTACCGGTGCTTTGAAGCATATTGATAATGAAATTGCTTATATTGAAGAAAGCGAGTGTATCAATTGTGGACAATGTCAGGCAAATTGTCCTTTCGGAGCCATTTCCGAAGTTTCTTGTATGACGAAAGTAATTTCGCAGATTTTAAGTGATGATAAAGTGATTGCTCTTGTTGCTCCGGCCATTCAAGGTCAAATAGAAGGAGCAAAATTGCCCCAGATTTTCGATGCAATTCGGGCTTTGGGATTTGATGAAGTTTATGAAGTTTCTTTGGGAGCGGATTTAACAACGATTCATGAAGCGGAAGAAGCAAAAGAAAAATTAAAAAACGGCGGAGCATTGACAACTTCCTGCTGCCCTGCCTTTTTGCAATTAATAAAACTTCATTATCCGAATATTTATGAAAAATACTCTTCGGAAACAATTTCTCCGATGTTGATGCTTGCTCGTACTTTACGAAAAAAATATCCGGATGCAAAACTTGTTTTTATCGGTCCATGTGTTGCCAAAAAATATGAATTTAAATTACCTAAAGCACAAGGATATATGGATCATGTTCTTTCTTTTGAGGAACTTTATGCAATGTTCAAAGCAAAAAATATCGATCCTTTGGAATTTGAATGCGATGGGGAATATCTTCATGGTTCAAAAGAAGGAAGAGGTTATTGCTTTTCCGGAGGAGTTTCTTCTTCGATTTTGGAGTACTTTGCACAAAAAGGGGAAGATGCTTCCTATATAAAACCGATTGCTGCAAGCGGAGCATTGGAATGTAACGAATGTTTGAAAAAATTAGAAAAAGGACAGTTAGAGGGAAATTTGTTAGAAGGAATGATGTGTATGGGTGGATGCACCTCCGGGCCGGTATCTTTAGGAGCACCTCCGGTTTTTACAAAAGTAGCCAATCGAAAAGAAAATATTCAAATTCAAGCGACAAAAATTGCCGATGTTACTACGACACTCGATGTAGATGGTCTTCAACCGACATATGAAAAGAAAAAAGATTATTAGAAGGTAAATTATGAAAAAGAAAATAAAACTTTGTTATATCGGAGGCGGTTCCAAAATGTGGGCAAGAATCTTTATGTCGGATCTTGCTTTATCACCATTTCTCGAAGGAACGATTGCTCTTTATGATATTGATAGAGAAGCTGCGGAAAGAAATAAAAAAATCGGAGAGAAGATGAATGAAGACCCCAATACAATTTCACCATGGATTTATGAAGTTCATCCTACCATAGAAACCGCTTTACGAGGAAGTGACGTAGTGGTAATTTCCATTTTGCCGGGAACATTTCATGAAATGCATAGTGATGTACATACACCGGAAAAATACGGAATTTATCAATCGGTTGGTGATACCGTGGGACCGGGTGGTGTATTGCGGGCAATGCGAACCGTACCGACATATGAATATTTTGCAAAAAAAATTCAAGAATGCTGTCCCAAAGCATGGGTTATTAATTTAACGAATCCGATGAATTTGTGTGTGAAAACATTATATGATGTTTTCCCGGAAATTCGTGCTTTCGGATGTTGTCACGAAGTGTTCCATACCGAGGATCTTCTTTGTGATGTAGCAAAAGAGTGTTTAAATCTTCCTTTAAAACGTAATGAAGTACGTTTTGAAGTATCTGGAATCAATCATTTTACTTGGTTTACGGAAGCAAAATACAAAGATATAGATTTATTATCTTATTTGGATGATTTTTTTGCTCATCATAAGGAAGGATATTATGAACATGGTCCCTTTGATCAATATCTTTGGGATCCTTTTGCTTATCAAAACAAAGTAAAATACGATTTATATAAGCGATACGGAGCTTTACCTGCGGCAGGGGATCGACATCTTGTGGAATTTTTAGAAGGCTCTTACTATTTATCTTCGATGGAAGCAATAAAACGTTGGGGATTTCAATTAACTTCCGTGAATTTTCGAGAAAAGCAACAGAAAGAAAGAGTTGAAGAATCCATTGCAATGGCAGAAGGAAAAAAGAAAGTTGTCGTGGAAAAATCACCGGAAGAAGTTGTGGAATTGATGGAAGCTATTTTGGGATTCCGTACAAAAATAAGCAATGTTAATCTTCCCAATCGAGGACAAATGCCGGATTTTCCTTTGGGAAGTATTGTGGAAACCAATTGCCTTTTCGCTCATGACGGAGTAACACCATTGTTAGCAAAACCTCTTTCTACTGGTGCAAGGGCCTTGGTTTTACGGAATTTAAATAGTTTGGATCTTTGTTATGAAGGTATAAAAAAGCGAAATTTTGAAATGATTTTCACTTCCTTTCTGGCACAATCTTTATGTTCGGGTCTTTCGTTGCAAAATGCAAAAGAACTATTTATAGAAATGGTAAGAAATACCAAAGAGTATTTGAAAAAAGATTATGATTTTTCCGATGAATTTTTAATTGAGGATGAGAAATGATTCCTTTTCGTTTTAGTAAAGAATTGGAAGAAAATTTGTTTTCTTATGGTTTTTTAAAAGTAAAAGAGGAATATGTTTTAAGGAAAGAAATTCATAACGGACAATTTTATGCTGTTTTTCGAATAAAAAATCAAAATCTTGAAGTTGATGTTTATGATAATGAATTGAAAGAAGAATATCTTCCCTTTTATCGCGAAGGATTTTTTAATCCTTTGGTGAGCAAAGTAAAAGAAGAAGTGGAAAATTATATCCGTGAAATTCTTCTTTTGCAAAGAAACGATGAAAATATTGTTCCGGCTTTATGTCGTTATGGCGAAGAAAAATATGCTTGTTTTGTGGATCAACCTTTTTCGGATTATACTTACAAAGTATTGAAAAATAAAAAGGGAAAATGGGTGGCGCTTTTTATGGAATTAGAAAAAGATCTTTTTCAAAAAGGCGATACCTCTTTATGTTGGGTAATGAATGTAAAATCCAATCCGCGGGAAACAGTCGATTTTCAATACGTTTTTCCGGCATATCATATGAATAAAAATCATTGGGTAAGTGTACTTTTGGATGCACAAAAGCCAATTTCGTTTTACCAAAAATTTGTGGATGAAAGTTATGCTTTCGTATGGAAAAAATAGTGTCCCAAGGGAATTTATGTTATAATTTTTTTATTGGGAGGTTTTTTTATGTCCTGTAATCATCAATGTGAAAATTGTCAAGAAAATTGCGATAGCAGAGTTTCCAAAGAAGAAATGCTTTTTTCTCAAAATGAAAAATCCGATATCAAAAAAATTATTGGAGTTGTTTCTGGAAAAGGCGGAGTGGGAAAATCAATGGTATCTTCCTTATTGGCATGTGCTTTGGCTCGGGCTCATTTTCGTGTCGGACTTTTGGATGCGGACATTACGGGCCCTTCGATACCACATGTTTTCGGTATTCATGATTCCGCGTTAAGTGATGGAACCTATATTTATCCGGCGGTAACGGAAACATTAGGTATTGAAATTATTTCTTCCAATATGCTTTTGGAAAAAGAGGATGATCCGGTTTTATGGAGAGGGAGTCTTATTTCCAATCTCGTGGGTCAATTTTATCAAGAGGTACGTTGGGATGAAAAAGATGTACTTGTCATCGATATGCCACCGGGAACGGGGGATGTGGCATTAACCGCGTTTCAATCCATACCACTTGATGGAATATTGGTGGTTACGACACCTCAGGAATTAGTTTCCGTGATTGTAAGAAAAGCTTTAAAAATGGCGGAATTAATGGAAATACCGGTTTTGGGAATTGTGGAAAATATGTCGTATGTTCTTTGTCCGCATTGTAAGGAAAAAATAGAAATATACGAAAATCGAAAAGAAAATCCTTATGCTTCTTTTTCTTTACCTGTGTTATCAAGATTACCCATAGATCCCAAACTTTCTTCACTCGCGGATATCGGTCGCATCGAAGATTATGAAACGAAAGATTTTGATAAAATCGTTACTATGATAAAAGAGTTGAAAGTAAAGGAGAAAAAAAGAAAATGAATTATAAATCAAGAAGAGAAAAGCTTTATCAAAAATTAGATTCCGAAGGATATTTGCTATTATGCTCGGGATTTGAAGTTCATCGTTCCGCGGATGAAAATTATCCTTTTTCGGTAAATCGGAATTTTTTCTATCTAACCGGAATTGATCAGAAAGATTCTTTTCTTGTGGTTAATTTAAAAACCAAAGAAGAGAAATTATTTTTATTGAATACGGATCCGATATTAGAAAGATGGATTGGTGCTTATCTTGATTTTGAAGAAGCAAAAAGAATTTCCATGGTATCCGAAGTTTATTCGCTTTCCTTATTAGAAAAAACATTGGAAAAAGTTTTTTCTTCGGAAAAATTATATTTGGATTTAGAAAAATTTTCCTCTAAAGGGGGAATTCAATACGGAGAATATTTTTCTTTAATGGCAAGAAAACAAAAAAAGGATATCGATATTGAAGATGTTTATCCTTTTCTTCTTTCTTTACGAGCAATTAAAGAAAAAGAAGAAATCCAAAAAATTCAAAATGCCATTCATCTTACAAAACTTGCTTTGGATGAAGTTATGAAAAAGTTGCCGAAATTAGAAAAAGAAAAAGAAGTTCAGGCTCTTTTTGAAGAAAGGATCCTTGCTTTAGGAGGAGCTACGCCTTCTTTTGATACCATTGCCGGGAGTGGAAAAAACGCGACGATTTTGCATTATCATGAAAATAATATGCCTTTAGAAAAAAAGAGTATGATTCTTTTGGATTTAGGTGCAAGAAAAGATTATTACAATGCGGATATTACCCGTACATATCCAATTGAAGGTGTTTTTTCTCCTTTACAAAGAAAAATTTATGAAATCGTTCTGGAAGCAAATCAACGGGTAATCCAAATGGCACGTCCCGGTGTTCGTATGACGGAATTGCAATCCAAGACGGTGGAATTTCTGACTGAACAATGTTTAAAAGCAAATTTGATTGATTCCAAAGAAGAAATGAAAGATATTTATTTTCACCGCGTATCGCATCATTTAGGTCTAGATGTTCATGATCCGATGGGAAGAGATACCATCTTGGAAGCGGGAAATGTCATTACCGATGAGCCGGGACTTTATTTTGAAAAATACGGAATCGGAGTAAGGATTGAAGATGATCTTTTGATTGTTGACGATGGTTGCATCAATTTATCAAAAGAAATAATAAAAGATCCGGATGAAATCGAAAAAACAATAAAAAATGGTGAAAAATGTTGAAAAAACAATGAAAAAAGAAATATAATTTTTATAGAACATATAGGAGGGAAAAAATGAAAGTTAATATTCTTAAAATTGTTCGCAAAGTTTTATTCTTATTGTCCGTTCTTTTATTGGGTATTTGTCTTCTTTTGGATGGAACAACCACGACGAGTCTTACCACATCTTCAAGTTCCACAGCCAATCCTGCATTTTCTGAGATTGTGATTCTTTCCGGAATCAGTGTTACGATTTATCTCATAACCTTATTCCTTGGTGCGGTCATTAATTTTTCCAAGAATGAACTTGCTTCAAGAATCGGATTTGCTATGGTCGGATGCTCTGCTTTGGAAGCCTTAATCGGATTTTTCAATGTTTGCGCTGCCGTTAATCTTGCATCGGACTCTTCTTCTTCCAAGACGGTCAGTATCGGAATAGGAAGTATATTGGCACTTGTCGGAGTTATTCTCTTTTGCTGTGCTGTCGTTCTTTATCTTTTCGAAATGTTTGTTTCCGGTATGGATAATACAAAATCCACGGATGCACGAATTATGGAAGTCAAAAAATGGAAGGAACTTTTGAATGAAGAAATCATCACAAGAGAAGAGTTTGAAGCAAAAAGAACCGAAGTTTTGAAATTAAATCAAAAGGACAAAGAAAAAAAATAAAAAGAAAAAATAGGTTTTATCAAAATTCCCTTTAAAGGGAATTTTTTTTTGAAAAAAGAGATAGAAGTATCGCTTTTTAACAAAATATGATAGAATCTTTTTTGGAAGATTTGTATGAAACTTGAGGATATAAGAAATTTCATTATCGAACATGCGGATGAGAAGAAAGCATTATTTGATCGGAAAATCATTCAAAGCAAAAAGAAAATGTATGGTGTTAAAACTTCCGATTTAAAAAAAATAGCAAAACTTGCCGCGAAAGAAGAAATATCTTTTCCTCGACATGAAAGTTATGAAATGGATGTCATAAGGGGATTATCTTATGCTTATTCCAAACATAGTTTAGAAGAAAAATTTCTTTTTTTTGAACAATTTATGAAAGAAGAAGACAATTGGGCGGCCGTGGATATTCTTTCCTCTTCTTTTTCCATAAAAGCAAATCGGTTTTCCGATACTTACATTTATAGCAAAAAAAATATTCTCTGCCGGGAAGAAGAATTTTTGGTGCGATTTTCCTATCTTCTTTTTCTTCATAATTTTAAGAAGAAAGAATATATGGATACAATCTTTACTTTGATTCGTGAAGATGATCGTTATTATGTGATGATGGCAGAAGCATGGTTGTTATCTTCTTTTTTTCTTTTGGATGCGGAGAAGGTTTATCAAAAAATGGAAGAATTGGATAAAAAAAATCCTTTGATAAAAAATACGGTAAGAAAAATTTTCGATTCTTATCGTGTTTCAGAAGAACAAAAAAATAAACTCAGGAGTTGGTATGATGAAAATAGAACGTTATGATTCAGACAAACCTTTATTGATTTTATTGCATTCCGGGAATTCTTCGGAAGCAGAATGGGAAGACGGAAAAGAGAAATGGATAGAAAATTATTCGCTGTGGATTCCGACGATATCCGGGCATGGAAAAGATGAAGGACCATATACTTCCATTTATGAAAATGCGGAAGAATTACTGAAACTTGTTAAAGAACAATATCAAGAGGCCAAAATTATTGCTCGTGGATTAGGAGCACAAATTGCCATTCAGATGATGGAAATGGATCCGAAATATTTTACACATGCGATCCTGGAATCACCATTATGTGTACCTACCGGTCTTCTGAAATGGATGCTTTCGATCAGCGCTAAAATTTCCTATTATCCTAAAAGCGGAGAAATGGAAAAGAAAAAATTTATTCGAATGCTGAAAGATAATTCTTCTTTTCTTTTGCAGGAAAGTATCAAAGATTTTGAGGGAAAAGCTCTGATTTTTTATTCCGTTTCCGAGGATAAACTTATAAAAAAATCGGTACAATATCTGGAAGGATATATGAAAAATTCTCAAGTATTGTCTTTCCCTTATCCTCATGGAATGGGAATTTCCCATCGGGATGAGTTATTGCCTATTTGGGAAGCGTTTTTGAAAGATGAACCTATTCAAAAGGAAGAAAAGAATGAAAATATAGACGAGAATAAAAAAGAAAACGGAGGAGAAAATCTATGAAACGTGGATCAGGTATTTTATTGCATATTTCTTCGCTTCCTTCAAAATACGGAATCGGAACTTTTGGTAAAGAAGCAAGAAGATGGATACGATTTTTAAAGCGGGCACACCAAAGTTATTGGCAGATTTTACCTTTAAATCCGACTTCTTTCGGTGATTCTCCTTATCAGTCTTTTTCGGCTTTTGCGATGAATCCTTATTTTATTGATTTGGAAATTTTGATGAAAAAAGGGTATTTGAGACAAGAAGAATTGGAGGCCTTAGAGTCCAAAAGTGGAAGAAAAGTCGATTATGGCTTCTTATATGCCACCCGTTTTGATATTTTAAGAACGGCATCTCAACGAGCTTATGCGGTGGAAAAAGAAAGAATAAATCGCTTTTATCGTAAGGAAAAATATTGGCTGAAAGATTATGCCGTTTTTATGACAATAAAGACCATGCAGAATGGTGCTCCTTTTTCTTCTTGGCCCGAAGATTTGAAATTGCATAAAAGGATGGTTATCGAAGAAATCATAAAAAAAGAAGAAAAAGAATTTTCTTTTTGGATTTTTGTGCAATATGAAGCATTTTCTCAATATAAGGCTTTAAAAAAATATGCCAATAAGTATGGAGTTTCCATTATCGGAGATATGCCGATTTATGTTTCGGAAGATTCGGCGGATGTTTTTGGAAATCCCAAAGAATTTTTATTGGATGGAAGAAGAAATCCGAAGAAAGTTGCCGGAGTTCCCCCGGATTATTTTTCCGAAGACGGTCAATTGTGGGGAAATCCTTTGTATAATTGGGAATATATGGAAAAAAGGGATTATCGTTTTTGGAAACGCAGGATGAAAATGGCCAATCGTCTGTATGATTTTGTCCGAATCGATCATTTCCGTGCTTTTGCTTCTTATTATACCATTCCCAAAAATGCGATAAATGCCAAAAATGGAAAATGGGAAAAAGGCCCGGGCTATCCTTTTTTTGAAAGAATGAGATCTGTTGCTCCCGATGTGCAAATTATCGCTGAAGATTTGGGTGTTGCCAGTAAAGATGTGTCGGAACTTTTGAAGAAAACGCAATTTCCGGGATTGAAAGTATACGAATTTGCCTTTTCCGATTATGAAGAATGTTTGAAAAATCCTTTGAAAGAACGAAAAGAATATTTGAAATTACATGAAAACGAATGGACAAAAAAGCAAAAGAAAGAATTTTTATTGACGAATCCTTATTTACCTCATAATTATGAAGAAAATTGTGTTGCCTATATCGGTACACATGATAATGCTCCTTTAAAATCTTATTTAGAAGAGCATAAAGAAGAGTGGAAGTCGATGATGGATTATCTCCAGATTAAGAAAGAAGAAGATATTTTTGATACTTTGCTCGGCTCTTTGATAAGAAGTCGTGCCGATGTTGTTATTTTTACCATGCAAGATCTTTTGAAATTCTCTGAAAAATACCGGATGAATTTTCCCGGGAAGCGGGAAGGGAATTGGTGCTTCCGTTGTTTGAAAAGCGATATGACAAAAGCTTTAGCGGAACATTTAAAGAGGATGAGTTATGAAGCCTCAAGATAAAATGAAGAAATATATTCTTGCACTTGATCAAGGAACAACTTCTTCAAGAGCCATTGTTTTCGATTGCAAAGGAAATATTCTTTCCGTTGCTCAAAAGGAAGTACATTGTTTTTATCCTTTTGATGGCGCGGTAGAACAAGATGCCGAGGAATTATATACTTCGATTCTATCCGTGATAACCTCTTGTCTAGAAAAAGGAAAAATAACACCGAACGAAATATTGGCTATGGGAATTGCCAATCAAAGGGAAACTACGATTTTATTTGATAGAAAAGGAAAACCTCTTTGCCCGGCGATTGTGTGGCAATCCAAACAATCCTCAAAAATATGTGAATCTTTGAAAGAATGGGAATCTTTTATTCAAGAAAGAACCGGATTGATTTTAAATCCTTATTTTTCCGCGTCGAAAATTCGTTATTTATTGGATCAATATGATTTAATGGAAAAGGCGGAAAAAGGAGAAGTGCTCTTTGGAACCGTTGAAACATATTTATTGTATCGCTTGACGGAAGGAAAATCCTACTTCACGGAAATAGGAAATGCTTCGAGAACGCTTTTACTCAATATTAAGACAAAAACCTGGGATGATGATTTGTTACATTTATTTCATATTCCCCGAAAAATTTTGCCGGAGATAAAAGATTCTTCTTCTATTTTCGGCTATACCTCTCTTTTCTCGAATGTACCGATTCCGATTGCGGGAATATTAGGAGATCAGCAATCTTCTTTGTTCGGACAAACTTGTTTTGAAGAAGGGGAGTTAAAAAACACTTACGGGACCGGTTGTTTTCTTTTAATGAATATAGGTAAAAAGCCGAAGTGGTATTCGCAAGGACTATTGACAACGATTGCTTGGGGAATGCATGGGGAAATAACTTATGCCTTGGAAGGTTCGGTATTGATTGGAGGAGCGGCTATCCAATGGTTACGGGATGAACTTAAAATCATTAAAACCGCGGAAGAAAGCGAAACTTGTGCACGGAACGCAAAGGAAGAAGAATTGTATGTGGTTCCTGCTTTTGTCGGTTTGGGTACTCCTTATTGGGATAATCGCTGTAAAGGTGCCGTTTTCGGTTTAAGAAGATCGACGAATAAAGATGCATTTGTCAAAGCAACCCTGGAATCCATTGCTTATGAATCTTTGGATGTTTTAAAAGTAATCGAAAAAGAAACACAGAAAAAAATCCCATGCTTGCAAGTCGACGGAGGGGCATCGAATAATGCTTATTTGATGCAATTTCAAAGCGATCTTCTCGGATGTGAAGTAAAAAAATCCGAGATTGCGGAAACGACGGCTTTAGGTGTTTTTTATCTTTGTTTGCTTACTATGGGAAAAGTTAAAAATCTCGATGAAATCAAAAAAATGCACCGATATAAAGCTCTTTTTTCACCACGGATGGATGAGAAAACAAGAGAAGAAAAATATAAAAAATGGCAATTGGCCGTAAGTTGTGCCCGTCAATTTAATTAAGTTGCATGAAAAAAAGAAGCATGCTAGAATGAACTTGGCAAAAAAAGATAGGAGGAATCTATGAATATAAACGAACGTCTTAAAAAAATATTTTCAAAGGTGAGTAAAAGAACCGATATCGAACCATCTTCATCATTAAAAGATTTGGGACTAGATTCACTAGATCTTGTAGAGGTTTTAATGTCGATTGAAGAAGAATTTTCCATTCAATTTGAAGAAGAAGAAATGCTGGAATTAAAAACGGTACAAGATGTTTATGATGCCATTGAAAAAAAATTGGCAAAATAAAAGCGTCTCTTTTGATAATTGTTTATTTTTCTTTTGGTGTATTGTATAATTTTGATGTTAGAAAAGGAGTTTAATTATGCCATATATTACGAATGTTTATGCAAGAGAAGTTTTGGATTCACGTGGAAATCCGACCGTTGAAGTCGAAGTAATGACGGAGAGTGGTGCTTTCGGACGTGCCCTTGTACCATCAGGTGCATCAACGGGTGTTCACGAAGCTCTCGAACTTCGGGACGGGGATAAAGGTCGTTACGGGGGAAAAGGAACCTTAAAGGCCGTGAAAAATGTGAATGAACTTATTGCTCCGGAAGTAGTCGGAATGGATGTCCGCAATCAAGTAGCCATCGATCGATTGATGATTGAATTGGACGGAACCGAAAATAAAGAAAAATTAGGAGCTAATGCCATTTTGGGTGTTTCCATGGCTTGTGCACGCGCTGCGGCAGATTATGTGGGACTTCCGCTTTATCGATATTTAGGCGGTGTCAATGCGAAACAATTACCATTACCGATGATGAATATTTTAAATGGAGGTCAACATGCGGATTTCTGCATCGATTTCCAAGAAATCATGATTCTTCCTGCCGGTGCTCCTTCCTTCCGTGAATGTCTTCGTATGGGTGCGGAAGTATTCCATCAATTGAAGACCATCTTAAAGGGAAAAGGATATAATACCGGTGTCGGAGATGAAGGTGGATATGCACCGAAATTAGGTTCGAATTCCGAGGCATTTGAACTCGTATGTCAAGCGATTACAGCAGCGGGATATAAACCCGGAGAAGATATTTATTTAGGTTGCGATACTGCAGCAAGTGAATTCTATGATGAAAAAACCGGAAAATATAATTTGAAAGCGGAAAATCGTAGCTTGTCTTCGGAAGAAATGGTAGATTACTACGAAGAATTAATTAATAAATTTCCGATTCGTACCATTGAAGATGGCTTAGCGGAAGATGATTGGAAAGGATGGAAACTTCTTACCGATCGCTTAGGCAAAAGAGTGCAATTGGTCGGAGATGATTTATTTGTTACCAATACAAAACGTCTGGCCAAGGGTATCAAAGAAGGTTGTGCCAATTCCATTTTGATTAAAGTGAATCAAATCGGAACTTTGACGGAAACTTTTGATGCGATTGAGATGGCAAAACGTGCAGGATATACCGCGGTCGTATCGCATCGTTCCGGAGAAACCGAAGATACGACAATTGCCGATATTGTGGTTGCAATGAATGCCGGACAAATTAAGACAGGTTCTTTATCTCGAACCGATCGAATTGCAAAATACAATCAACTTCTTCGTATCGAGGATGAGCTCAATATGAATGAAGAAAAAAAGATTTCGAAATTTGACGGTTTAAAATCTTTGTACAATTTGTATAAGTAAAAAATGTTTGAAGAGGTTGGAATTATTTTCCAGCCTCTTTTTCTTTATGTATTTAAAGAAAATTGCGATTATTCCATTATAAAATCATGGTTTTTACCTTGAAAATATGAAAAAATGAAAAATAAAAAAAACTATTGCATTTCCGAAGGTGGAATGGTAGTATTTTAATTGCTTGTGAAAGTGCCAAGCTAGCTCAATGGTAGAGCAATCGGCTGTTAACCGATCGGTTGTAGGTTCGAGCCCTATGCTTGGCGCCATTTACGGCCCGTTGGAGAAGTGGCTTAACTCACATGCCTTTCACGCATGCACTCATGGGTTCGAATCCCGTACGGGTCACCAAGAAAAATCAAAAGCACGATTTTCAGGGAAAAAACGTGTTTTTTTTATTCAAAATTTTTCTTCTGTTTTTCCTCTTTTCATATTTCTTTTTTTCATGATATACTTGAATTATCTTAAAGGAGAGAAAAAAATGAGTGTGAAAGATGAAGTTTTTACCTTATATAATGGAGTTCAGATTCCCAAAATCGGTCTTGGAACATGGCAAGCAAAAGATGGAAAAGAATGTGTCGATGCCGTGAAATGGGCAATCGATGCAGGTTATCGTCATATTGATACGGCTTATGCTTATGGGAATGAAGAAAGTGTTGCGAAAGGTATCAAAGAAAGCGGACGAAAAAGAGAAGAAATTTTTATTACTACGAAACTTCCCGCGCACATAAAAACTTACGAAGGAGCAAGAGAGCATTTTCTTTCTTCGCTAAAAAGTTTGCATAGTGATTATATTGATCTTTATCTCATTCATGCTCCTTGGCCTTGGCAAGAAATCGGAAAAAATTGTAAAGAAGGAAATATTGCCGTATGGAAAGCGATGGTTGAATTTTATCAAGAAGGAAAAATTCGTTCGATTGGCGTATCCAATTTTCAAAAAGAGGATATCGAACCTTTGATTGAAGCGACACAAGTGGTGCCGATGGTAAATCAAATTCGCTTTTTTATCGGAAATACTCAAAAAAAGGTTTATGACTATTGCAAAGAAAAGAATATTTTAATTGAAGCGTATTCTCCTTTTGCCACGGGAGAAATCATTCACCATCCGGTGTTAGAAAAAATGGCTGAAAAATATCAGGTTAGTCCCGCGAAAATTTGCTTAAGATATTGTTTGCAAAAAGAAACGCTTCCTTTGCCGAAATCGGTACATGAAAATCGTATTCGGGAAAATTTGGATGTCGATTTCCTACTTTCCAAAGAAGATATGGAGTATTTGGATTCTTTAAAAGAAATCGGCAGTTATAAGCGGTTGAGAAGTTAATTTTTTGTCATAGAGCATAAAGAAAAACAAATCCGGATAGGGGTAAGAAAAAAGTATGGAAGTTTCTTCGGAAATTCTTTATAATGATGTATAGAAAGTAAACCAAAGGAGTTCATGATCTATGACGAAAGAAAAGACATTCTTCATTTATCTTATCGTATGTCTTATGATGATTTTGCTTTCCCTTATCGGTTTGTTTTTCCATAATTATGAAATACTTTTATCGGTATCTGTCGGTACGGTTTTTGGTATTGTTTATTTCTTTTTGCTTTTTAAAGGAATGAATTTCATTCGTAAAGATATGGAAAATAAAAATATAATTCTTTTTTATGTTTTTACTTTTCTTCGCATGCTCGTTGCTTTTTTGGGAATTTTTCTTCCCGCGCTTATTCTTTATCTTACTCGGAAAGATGATAGTCCGTATCGATATCTGAATGTCATTGCCGCGACACTTCCTTTTTTAATCATACCGATTCTAATGATGAGGCAAAAAAAAGAAACCACAGGAGATTTAAAAAATGAATAATATAAATTTTTATTCTTCCTTTTCGGATGCTTTATCGCATATGTTTGACTTTGATATTCCGGGAGAAATTTATTCTTCCTTAATTGTTATGCTTTTGATTTGTCTTTTGAGTTTTGTCATTTATTTTAAATTTAAGCATGCCGATCCTTTGGAAGAACGTCCTCATGGCTTTGTTTTGATTCTTTCTTCCGCGGTTTCTTATGTGCGGAATTTTACAATAGAACTGATGGGGAAGAAATGGGAAGGTTTTGCCGGATATGTTTTGGCATTATTTCTTTATGTTTTTCTTGCCTTTACTTTTTCTTTAACCGGATTACCGTCTCCTGCGACATATCTTGCGGTTCCTTTGAGTCTAGGGCTTTGCACTTTTGTGTTGATACATGTAACGGCAATGAAAGCAAATAAATGGAAATATTTCAATCGATTCTTTGATCCGTTTCCACCTTATATTCCCTTTTTCTTTCCGATTAATTTATTGTCGATGTGGTCTCCTTTGTTGTCATTAAGTTTACGTTTATTCGGAAATGCTTTGAGCGGATATGTGTTGATGACCATCATTTATGCCTTCTTCGGGCAAATTTCCAGTACGATTTTTGCTTTTATTCAATCCGGAGTGAATCAAGTCTTTTTGGCTCCCTTCGTAACTCCGTTTTTGCATTTATATTTTGATTTATTTTCTGGTGGTATTCAGACCTTGGTGTTTGTGATGTTGACGATGATCTTTGTTTCACAAGAAGATCCTGATACTTCGGAAGAAGAAATGCTCATCTTAAAAAAACCAGAACCTGAAGGAAATTAAGGAGGTGAAATTATGAATTATATCGCTGCTGCAATCGCTGTTTTGGGCGGTATGGCCTGTGCTTACGGAGAATCGAAAATCGTTTCTCATGCCTTGGATGGTATGGCAAGAAATCCGGAAATGTATTCCAAATTGCGTTCATCCATGATTCTTGGCTGTGCTTTGGACGAAACAACAAGTATTTATGCTTTGCTTATTGCCATTCTCTGCCTTTTCATAGGCTAAAGAAAGGAGCTTATTATGACTTCATGCCTTATTTTTTCCCTTTTGGCGGATGATTCTTTGTCCTTACCAAATCAGGAAGATATTCTTCACAAATTGATTCCGAATGTGTGGGCTTTTTTAGTACAATTGCTCGCTTTTATTGTCATGGTAATTATCGTGATTAAGTTTGCTTATAAACCGGTAAAAAATTATCTGAAAAAGCGCGAAGATTTTGTTGCGGATCAATTGAAGTCTGCAAAAGAAAAAGAAAGTCTTGCTCAAGAACAATTGGAAAAAAGCGAAAAAGAAATTCGTCGTTCTCGTTTGGAAGCTTCGCAGATGGTGGAACAAGCCAAACAAGATGCGAAAAAAGTGCAAGAAAAAATGATTCAGGAGACGGAAGAAGAAATTGCCCGAAGAAAAAAGAATGCGGAAGAAGAAATGCTCTTAGAAAAAAAGCAAGCGCAGGAAGAGATTCGTGCGGATATTATCGATGTTGCTTTTGAGGCATCGGAAGCCTTATTAAAGCGCGAAGTAGAGAAAAAAGATAATCAGAAATTTTTGGATGAATTTCTGGACAAAATGGATGAGGAATAATTATGGAAAGTACTTCTCCATTTGCTTCAGCATTATTTGATCTTTCCATAGAAGAAGATCGTTTGGAAAATTATTATCATGAATTGACGGAAATAAAAGAGATTTTAAAAAAGAATGATACTTTTCTTTCTTTATTGGATTGTCAATTTTTGACCGTTTCCGAACGAAAAGAAATTGTCGATAAGACCTTTGCTTCTTATCAGACAAATATTCGAAATTTTCTTAAAATTTTGATTGTTCGTCACAAAATTTGTTTTTTGGAAAATATTATTGATGAATTTTTTGAAAAATACTATCAAAAAATCGGCATTCAAAAGGGAAAAATTTATTCGGTGGAAAAATTAAGCGAGAAAGAAATCGAAAAAATTCAAAAGACTTTTCTGGAAAAGAAAAAGAAAAAAGTACTTTTGGAACATGAATTAGATCCTACTTTGATCGGAGGTATTCGTGTCGTTCTTGGCGACCGAATTTATGACGGAAGTTTAAAAAACAAACTAGAGAATATGAAACTCTCTTTAAAAAAGGAAGGAGATAACAAAAAATGAAAACGGATGAAATCAGTGCATTGATTAAAGAACAGATAAAACATTACCAACATAAGGTGGAAGCTCACGATGTGGGAACCGTACTTTCGGTTGGTGATGGAATTGCTTTGATTTACGGATTGGATGATGCCATGAATAGTGAATTGTTGCTTTTTCCTCATGATGTGTACGGAATGGTCATGAATCTCAATGAAGATTCCGTCGGAGCTGTTTTATTGGGAGACGATCGCTTGATTAAAGAAGGCGATGTCGTAAAAAGAACAAAAATGGTTGTCGAAGTTCCCGTTGGCGATGAAATGTTGGGACGTGTGGTAAATGCTTTAGGTCAACCTATCGATGGTTATGGAGAAATTGCGTATAAAAAAATGCGTCCTATTGAACGAATAGCTCCGGGAGTTATGACCCGAAAATCGGTTTCGGTACCTTTGGAAACGGGTATCAAAGCAATTGATGCAATGATTCCGATTGGTCGTGGACAAAGAGAATTGATTATCGGCGATCGACAAACCGGGAAAACCGCGATTGCCATCGATACGATCTTAAATCAAAAGGGCAAGAATTGTTATTGTGTTTATGTTGCTATCGGACAAAAGAATTCTTCGGTTGCCTCTATTGTTAAGCGTTTAAAAGATTATGGTGCCATGGAATATACTACGGTTGTATCAGCGACGGCAAGTGAATTGGCCCCTTTACAATATATTGCTCCTTATACCGGTGTTTCTATCGCAGAAGAATGGATGGAACAAGGAAAAGATGTCTTGATTGTTTATGATGATTTATCCAAACATGCGGTAGCCTATCGTACTTTATCTTTGTTATTGAAGCGTTCTCCGGGAAGAGAAGCTTATCCCGGTGATGTTTTCTATTTGCATTCCCGTTTATTAGAAAGAGCATGTCGCTTATCGGAAAAATTTAATGGAGGATCGATTACGGCTCTACCTATTGTTGAAACACAAGAAGGAGATATTTCCGCGTATATTCCTACCAATGTCATTTCCATTACGGATGGACAGATTTTCTTGATGAGTGATTTATTTAACAGTGGACAACGTCCTGCTATTGATAGCGGATTATCGGTGTCGCGTGTTGGTGGTGCGGCACAATTCCCATGTATCAAAAAAGTTTCCGGATCGTTGAAAATCGAACTTGCAAATTATCGGGAACTGGAATCCTTTTCGCAATTTGGCAGTGATCTTGATGAAAATACAAAGAAAGTATTGCGTCATGGTGAAGCTTTAATGGAAGTGTTGAAACAAAATCAATATTCTCCGATGACGATGGAAAGACAAGTGATGGAAATTTTTGCGGCACAGCAAAGATATTTGGATACACTAGATAAGAAACAAATAGCGGATTTCTTGGATCAGGCTTGGACATATCTTCTTTCCGCACATAAGAATATTATCGATGAAATCAAAGAAACCAAAAAATTGACGGACGAGCTTCGTACCGCATTAAAAAAAGCTTTGGATGAATTTCAAGAGGCTTTTGGAGCATAAGTATGTCGCAATTGCACCGTACCAAAGAAAGAATACGTTCGGTTGATTCTACGCGAAAAATTACCAAAGCGATGGAACTAGTTGCCAGCGTTAAATTAAAAAAGCAACAACATATTTTGGAAAATATTCGAAATTATTCGGAAACATTACAAGAAATCGTTTCAACATGTTTTGATGGTATTCAAGAAGAGGAAACTTCTTTACCGGTTGCTTTTTCTTATTTTCCCAAAGCAGAGAAGAAATTATTGATTGTCGTTACTTCTTCTTTAGGTTTATGCGGAGGATATAATTACAATATTTTTAAATTCATGGATACTCTTTATAAGGAAGGAGATAAGCTACTTCTCATCGGAACAAAGGCCGAAATGAAGTATCAGGAAAATTATGATGTAAATCTCGATGAGAGAGATATTCTGGATCGAATTGATTTTGCCAAAGTAAAAAAATTGGCACACCAAATCGAAAAAGAATATGAAAAAGGGATTTACACATCTTGTGTCCTTGTTTATACAGAATATAAAAATTCGATTACATTTGAACCGACGACTTTTCCTATATTTCCTTTGGCAATGAATAAAAAGGAAGAACTCGGTTATGCACCGATTTATGAACCGAATCGAAAAGTTTTTTTGGAAAATGTCGTTCCCAAATATATCGAAACCATGTTATATGGAAAACTCGTGGAAGCATTGGTTTCCGAGCAAGCATCACGAAGAAATGCTATGGATAATGCCACGGATAATGCCGATGAACTCGTCGAAAAATTAACCTTACAATATAATAAAGCACGACAAGCTTCTATTACCAATGAATTGATTGATGTGGTCGCAGGTGCGCGTGTAAGTGCATAGGAGGTAAAATATGGAACAACGTAATGAAGGAAAAATCATTCAGGTTATCGGACCGATTGTTGATGTACGATTTGAAAAGGGAAAACTTCCCAGTTTATTGACGGCTCTCCAAGTTGTTTTATCGGATAATCAATATTTGATTTTGGAAGTTCTTTCTCATGTCGGAGATGATGTTGTTCGTGCTGTTTCCATGGGACCGACGGAAGGTCTTGTAAGGAATATGAATGTCATCGATACAAAAGAACCGATAAAAGTCCCTGTGGGGAAAGAAACTTTGGGAAGAATGTTTAATATTTTAGGCGAACCGATCGATGGACTCGGAGCTTTGAGCGAAGAAGTAAAAAGAATGCCCATTCACCGAAAGGCACCTTCTTTTCAAGAACAATCGACTTCCTCAAGAATTTTAGAAACCGGAATCAAAGTAATCGATTTACTTTGTCCTTATGTTAAAGGAGGAAAAGTCGGATTATTCGGTGGTGCCGGTGTCGGAAAAACGGTTTTAATTCAGGAATTAATCAATAATATTGCAACCGAGCAACATGGTATTTCGGTTTTTGCCGGTGTCGGAGAAAGATCTCGTGAAGGAAATGATTTATATTTTGAAATGAAAGAAACGGGAGTTCTTTCCAAGACGGCATTGGTATTTGGTCAAATGAATGAACCTCCCGGGGCAAGAATGCGTGCTCCTTTATCGGCACTTACTATGGCAGAGTATTTCCGCGATCAGGAGCATCAAGATGTTTTGCTATTTATCGATAATATTTTCCGATTTACGCAAGCGGGGAGCGAAGTTTCCGCTTTGATGGGAAGAATTCCTTCTGCGGTCGGATATCAACCGACATTGGCTACGGAAATGGGACAATTGCAAGAAAGAATTACTTCCACAAAAGATGGTTCGATTACTTCCATTCAAGCGATTTATGTTCCTGCGGATGATTTGACCGATCCTGCTCCGGCGACAACCTTTTCTCATTTGGATGCAAAAACGGTTTTGGATCGAGGAACAGCAGCTTTGGGAATCTATCCTGCTGTAGATCCTTTACAATCCACTTCGAATGTTTTGGATCCGAATGTTGTCGGTGAAAAACATTATATCGTGGCAAGAAAAGTGCAGCAGATTTTGCAACGATACAAAGAATTACAGGATATTATCGCTATTCTCGGTATGGATGAATTATCTCCGGAAGATAAAGCTTTGGTTGCCCGAGCAAGAAGAATACGTAATTTCTTATCGCAACCTTTCCATGTGGCGGAAACATACAATGGATTCCCGGGAGTTTATGTAAAGTTAGAAGATAATATTCGTTCTTTTGAAGAAATTTTAAGTGGAAAATACGATAATCTTCCCGAAGGTGCGTTCTTATATGTTGGTACCATTGAAGATGTCATCAAAAAAGCAAAAGAGGAAGAATGATGGCAAAAAGTTTTTCTTTTAAAATGGTTACACCCGATGGAAAAATGGTGCAAAAGCAAGTGGATCTTGTTCAAGTGAAAACGTTGGATGGGGTCATTGGTATTTTGAAAAATCATACTCCTTTGGAAGCGATTTTGGATATTGCTCCTTTGAATCTTACGATAGGAGGAACAAAAGAAATTTATGCTGTGGGTGGCGGAATTCTTCATGTAAAAAAAGATGGAGTTCTTCTTTTGGCGGATTCTTTCGAAAGCGATAGCGAAATTGATGTGGAAAGAGCAAAGGCAAGTAAAATGCGTGCGGAGAATCGATTATCACAAACTGAAAACATCGATATCAAGCGTGCGGAAGTTTCTTTGAAAAAGGCCATCAATCGAATTCAAGTTGCTTTAAAAAAATAGACAAAAATGGTTGTTTCTATCTATGAAAACGGATAGAATTATTTCTTGGAGGTAGCTTTATGAAAAAAATTATTTCATTTCGTAAAACAAAATTGTTTTGGATTTATTTTATTGTAGCGGCCTTATTTATTGTCGGCTTTGTGTTTTTGGCACCATTTTGGAACGGAGTGGATGTTCCTTGGAAAGATTGGGGCAGTAAAATCATTTATTGCATCATGGCTTTATTCTTGACGCTATATTTGATTTTCTATTTGTTAAAACAAGTGCAAAAAAGAAAAATTGCCGTTGTCTATACTTTGCAATTGGTAGAGTTTATTCTTCTTGCCATTTTGGATGTTCTTTGTGTGGTATCGCAATTTGTGCAAGTTTTGCCGGAATTTTTTACACCATCCAGAATTTTGGGTATTGCTTTATTCTTGCGCGGAGTGGTAGGCCTTTTTCATGGATATTTTTATGACGCTCATGGAGATAAAAAATATCCTTTATGGCAATTTTGTGTCGATATTGTTTTACTTTCCTTCGGCGTGTTCTTTATGTCCACGGATCTTATTTCTTCCTTAGTGATTCTATGGATTTTTGTTTCCGTATTGCTGCTTCTAGGAATATTCAGTATTGTTCTGGGTATTATGAGTAAGCCTCAAGGGAAAAAGAAAGAAAAAGATTCCTTTGCTGAGGAAAGAAAAGAAGAAACAAGAAGTGAATAAAACCAAGATAAAATTCTTGGTTTTTTTTATGAAGAAATTTTTGTTTTAATATAATTTAGGAAATCGTTTTTCGTTTTTTTCTTTCATTATTTTGGGCATTTAACTTGACTAACATCAACGGGGGGGGGTAATATAAAATTGATTTTAATGTTTGAAAGAGTTTTTATGAAGAAAAGAAAGCAAGTATTTCTATTGAGTTTGTTCTTCCTTTTCACGGGATGTGCGAATTTTGGATCGACAAAGTATGATAGCTCCAGCAAATCTTCAGATGAAAGAAATGCGGAATACTTTAATTTTCGTCTAAAACACGATAATACCTATGCCATCAGTTTAAAAAAAATGCCTGAAAATACTACCGACATTTTGGTTCCGAGTCAATATAATGGAAAAAAAATTTCGGAGATTGAACCGCGTGCTTTTTATGATCGATGGGATATTACTTCCATTGTGATTCCGTCTTCAGTAGAAAGCATCGGCGCCTCTGCTTTTTCTCTATGTTATCATTTAAATAATGTTGTTCTTCCGAATACTCTAAAAAATATTGATTCCTTTGCTTTTCAAGGATGTGATACCTTAGAAAAAGTAAATTATGAAGGAACGATTTCTCAATGGGTCACGATTAATTTTGGAAATAATTATTCCAATCCGCTTTATATGGGAAATCTATATCTTCAGGATGAATTATACGATAAAGAAAATATTCTTTTGGAAAATCCGGATAAAATCGGTAATTTTGCTTTTGCAAATTGTTCCTTTTTAAAAACTGTTATTATCCCCGATAGTGTGAAAAGTATTGGAAATCAAGCGTTTCTTCAATGTGATTCGCTGAATATTTATTGTGAGGCAATACAAAAGCCTCAAGAATGGGATATTTCTTGGAATTGTGACCGTCCCACCTATTGGAATGGGCAATGGTCTTATGTCGATGGAGTTCCGACTCCGAACAGATAATATTAAAATAAGAAAATTGTAAATTTTTTGAATTCGATAAAGAGATTATTTTTTATAAGAAGGCATCGGAGTAATTTTATGAAGATTTTTTTGATGTAAGGCATCAATTTTCTTTTTTATTTCTTCTTTGTCGATTTTGCCGTTTTCAATATAATCATCGAGTACTTCATAAGTAAATCCAAAATTTTCTTCATCTGTTTTTGAAGATAAACCATCTTCTGGAATTTTTTCAATAAATTTTTTCGGTAATCCCAATTCATAGCCTAAAGCTTTTACTTCACGTACGGTGAGATCACTTAAAATGGAAAAATCACCGGCACTATCACCGAATTTTGTGGAATAACCGACATAATCTTCGGATTTATTGCAAGTGTTTGCGACACGTCCATTCATTAGTGCGGCAAATCCATATAATATTGTCATTCTTATTCGCGCGGGAGTGTTGGAAAAGTATCCTTTTTCGTTTCGCAATGTTTTTTCGGGAATACCGCTTTCGGTAATGGCGGTAATAAAACTTTCACATATATCTTTTATATTGACACAAAAATGACGTATACCTAAATAATTCACTAATTCGTAGGACATATTTATATCATATTGCTCACCTTGAGGCATCAAAATACCGATGACGCGATCCTTACCAAGAGCTTCCACGAGCAATGCGGCACAAATAGAACTATCTTTTCCACCGGAAATACCAATGATGGCATTACATCCTTTGCCGTTTTCTTCAAAATAATCTCTGATCCATTGAACAATTTTTTCTTTCATTACTATCGTCTCCTTATGTCCTTTTTTTCTATTTCTTCGAAAGAATTTGATTTTATAATGTAAGACTTTTTTCCATAAGATAGGAGTTTTTTGCTATAATACTTTCTTACATTCATTTAATCATATATTATGTTTTTTATGAAAGTCAAACTTCTTTCAGGGATTTACTTTAAATCGTTTAAGCGCTTTGAGGTAAATTCCTTTATTTTTTTAAAAATAAAAATGAAGATAAAAGAGAATAGGTATTTCGTGAATTTTTTTTAAACAAATGAAAAATTCGCATATAATGGGAAAGGAAGAAATAAAGAAATTTTTATCTATTATTGACTATTCTTTTTTGCATGCTAAAATGTTAGGTATCGAACAATTTTGAAAGGAGAAAATATGGAAGATATCGCTCGTCAAATGATGTGTACAAATCGCAGTATATGTCGTTTTATGGATCGCATTCTGGAATCCTTTCACTTGAGTACTTCGCAAGGAAGAATATTGATTTATATTGCTACGAAAAATGCGCAAATAACCGCACAGGATATATCCAATGAATTCAATATGAAAAGATCGACCGTTTCCGAGCATGTTCAATCGTTAGAAAAATGGGGATATGTGTGTCGGGCAGATGCTTCTGTCGATAAAAGAAAAAAATGGATTACGATCTCGGAAAATGGTAGTGAACTTGTGAAAGAAATGAAAAAAAAGTTTGAAGAAAATGAAAAATATTTGAATGACCTTTTAAATGAGGAAGAACAAAAAATGCTTTTTGCGATATTAAAAAAAATTCGTTTTAAATTAAAGGAGGATTTCCATGTTTAGAAAATTATTTCGTTATTCCAAAGGATATCGACTGCAAACAATTTTATCTCCGATTTGTGTTACTATCGAAGCGATTGTTGAAGTTTTGATTCCTCTTTTAATGTCCGAAATTATAAATAATGGCCTTGGTACGGGTACAACTCCTGCGAATTTAAATATTATTTGGGAGTGCGGACTCTTAATGGTTATTTTAGCTTTTGTTTCTTTGCTGTTTGGGATTTTATCGGGTGTTTTTGCAACGAAAGCTTCTGCCGGTGTAGCGAAAAATTTAAGAAAGGATATGTTTCAATCGATTGAAACTTATTCGTTTAGTAATATTGATTCCTTTTCCACATCTTCGCTCGTTACTCGTATGACAACGGATGTCAATAATGTGCAAATGGCTTTCCAAATGATGATACGAATATTATTTCGTGCTCCGATTTTATTCATTACGGCATTGGTTTTGACTTTTATTAAAAATTGGCAAATTGCTTTAATCTTTTTAGCTTTTTGTCCTTTTTTACTCGGAGTAATCATCGTGATTATGATGCGGGCTCATCCTTATTTCAAAGTAATGTTTAAAAAGTATGACCGATTGAATTTGGTGGTTCAAGAAAATGTTAATGCAATTCGGACAGTAAAAGCTTTTGTCACGGAAGAAGAAGAGAAAGAAAAATTTTATATGTCCAGTAATGATGTGATGACATATTCCAAAAAAGCGGAAAAAATCATTATTTTACAACAACCGCTTTGTCAATTAATTATGGGTGCTGCGAATATTATCATTATTTTGGTTGGAGCGCATATGGTTGTTGAAAATATTTTGGGCACAAAATATGGTGACATTACTCTGTTTATAATGTATGCACAGCAAATTTTATCTTCTCTTATTATGGTTTCTATGGTTTTGCTGAATATCGTGATGTCCCGAGCTGCTTTGGAAAGAATTTTTGAAGTGATTGAAACAAAGAGTGATTTGGTAAATCCGGAGAATCCCGTTTACGATGTTGCGGATGGTTCTATCGATTTTAAACATGTATTTTTCTCTTATTCCAAAGAAAATAAAAAACCGGTACTGAAAGATATTAATATACAAATTCATTCCGGAGAAACTATCGGTATATTCGGTGGAACCGGATCGGGAAAAAGTTCGCTTATCTCTTTGATTTCTCGTCTTTATGATGCCAGCGAAGGAGAAGTTTTTGTTGGAGGAAGAAATGTAAAAGAATATGATCTTTTCACTTTAAGAGATCAGGTTTCTGTTGTTTTGCAAAAGAATGTACTTTTTTCCGGGACCGTACGGAGCAATTTACTTTGGGGAAATGAAAATGCAACGGAAGAAGAAATGATGGAAGTTTTAAAACTTGCTTCCGCGGATGAATTTATTTTGACAAAAGAAGAGGGCCTTGATGCAATAGTCGAACAAGGCGGAGTAAATTTTTCCGGTGGACAAAAACAAAGATTATGTATTGCGCGAGCTTTATTAAAAAAACCAAAGATTTTAATTTTGGATGATTCCACGTCGGCGGTAGATACCGCTACCGACGCAAAAATTCGTGCGGCCTTTAAATCGTATATTCCTTCAACGACAAAAATCATTATCGCACAACGTATTTCTTCCATTATGGATGCGGATAAGATTCTTTTCTTGGATAAAGGCGAAGTAATCAGTTTTGGTACACATGAAGAGTTAATGAAAGAAAACGAAATTTATCGTGAGATTACCAATTCTCAAATGAAAGGAATCGCTGATGAAAGTGATTCCGTAAAGAAAGGAGAAAATTAATATGCCACCGATGCGAGGACCAGCGGGTGCCAAAGTAGAGCATCCATTTCGAATTATCAAAAGAGTTTTTCAAATGATTTTTCATGTGCATCCCATTGCGTTATATGTTGTTTTTGCATTGATTATTGCATCAAGCTTATGTACAACTTTTGCTCTTTCTTTTTTATCGAGAATCGTTGATGTTTTGGTAAATTATCTTGATGCACACGGAACTTTTGTCGGCTTTGATTTTAAAGAGATTTTAATCCCTGCTTTCTGTATGGCCGGATTTTATCTCCTTTTAGCTATTTTCACCTATATCTATGCAAGAATCATGATGAATATTTCTCAAGATACTTTAAAAAAGATTCGGGATGATTTATTTGCGCATATGGAATCTCTTCCTTTGCGATATTTTGATACAAGATCTACGGGTGCGGTAATGTCATTATATACCAATGATGTCGATGCTCTTCGTCAAATGATTTCCCAAAGTATACCTCAGATTTTATCTTCTTTATTTACCATTATATCGGTTTTGGTTGTCATGATAATTTATTCTCCGGTTTTGACGTTGATTACGGTTACTTTGACGACCATTTTAGTTATTGTTACGAGATTTTTAACAAAACGCTCGGGAAAATTCTTTTTGAAACAACAAAGAGATTTATCACGGATAAATGGTTTTTGCGAAGAAATTTTTGAGGGGCAAAAAGTTGTAAAAGTTTTTAATCATGAAGAAAAATGTAATGAAGAATTTGAAGAAATTAATAATGGATTGGAGCATTCCAATTATTTTGCGAATATGTTTTCTTCTTTGGTTGGTCCGGTAGCAAATAATATCGGTTATTTGTCTTTTGCTTTGACCACCATTATCGGGGCTTTGCTATTTATTCATAAACCGGTTCTTTTCGGGTGGACCATTACATTGAGTATTGGTCAACTTTCCGGTTATTTGGCTTTTGTCAAAAACTTTTCGATGCCGATTTCTCAAGTTTCAAACCAAGTGAACTTCGTCATGATGGCCTTAGCCGGCGCAAAAAGAATTTTCGATGTCATGGATGAAAAAAGCGAAGTGGATGAAGGGGATGTGACATTGGTGAATGTCCGCAGCGATGATGAACTTACGGAATGTGAAGAACACACCGGACACTGGGCTTGGAAAAAATATCGTGATGGACAAGTGACTTTAGTTCCTTTGAAAGGGGATGTACGCTTCTTCGGTGTTGATTTTGGCTATGATGATAAGAAGATTGTCTTGCATGATATTTCTTTATACGCCGAAGCAGGTCAAAAAATTGCTTTTGTCGGTGCCACCGGTGCCGGAAAGACAACCATTACCAACCTTATTAATCGCTTCTATGATGTTCAGGATGGTAAAATACGTTATGATGGAATTAATATTAATCACATCAAGAAAAAGGATTTAAGAAAATCTTTAGGAATGGTTTTACAAGATACGCATTTATTTTCCGGGACAATTGCGGAAAATATTGCTTATGGAAAAAAGAATGCAACCAGAGAAGAAATAGAAAAGGCTGCACATCTTGCAAATGCCGATCATTTCATTGAACGGTTACCGCAAGGGTATGATACCTATATCACCGGCGACGGAGAAAATTTATCGCAAGGGCAAAGACAATTATTATCCATTGCCCGCGCGGCAATCATCGATCCTCCGGTTTTGATTCTGGATGAAGCAACGTCTTCCATTGATACATGGACTGAGAGTCTCGTGCAAAAAGGAATGGATTCGTTAATGAAGGGGAGAACGGTATTTGTGATTGCCCATCGACTTTCCACGGTAAGAAATTCGAATGCCATTATGGTTTTGGAAAACGGTCGCATTATTGAAAGAGGAGACCATGAAGATTTGTTGAAACAAAAAGGAAAATATTATCAACTTTATACCGGAGCATTTGAATTAGAATAAACGAAAAAGGAGATATTTGTTTTATAAAAACAAAACATCTTCTTTTTTTTGTTTTATAAAGTAAAAAAAATGAAGGGCTATCATTGAAAATGATAAAAAAAAATTTTAAGATAAAAAAAGAAACAAAGGAGCAGTATTATGAAGAAAAAATATTCTTATTTAAAAGAATTGTGGAGAACAAAAGATCTTTTTCTTTCGATTGTCGTTGGTTTATTTTTTGGATTTGCCGTATTTTTTGTTGAAAAATATGATTGGATAGGTCAATTTTTTCCATCTCAAGTCCATTTTCTGAAACCAATGTATTGGAGTTTCCTTATTGCACTATTGGTATTTTTCTATGGTGCGATTTTAATGAGAATGAAGAGTAAAAAAGTTTTATTGATGGATTCAATGCTTTTTGGACTTGAAGCTTTTTCTTTGGTGGGATTAGGAAGTTTTATATCGTTACAAAATACTTTTGCCATCGTTTTATTTGCTTGTTCTTTTGTATGCGGATTACTTTTGCTTGTAAAAAGAAATTTCTATGTTGAAGAAGAAAGCAAGGAAACCACAAGTCGTGATTACCATGCTTTGGTAGCGCGAAAATATGATTATGCCTTTATTGTTATTTTAGGATTTTGCGTTTCGCTTATTTCTTTATATTATATGGATGCGACGGCATTATTAGAAGAGGGAAAGATTTATTATGTGATCGGTGCTCTTTTTGCTTTTGATTTGGTGGTTCTTTTTGCCTCTGCTTTCCGCGGTAAAAAAGCTAAAGTATCTTGCCTTGATGCTGTTTTATTATTACTTGAAGTAATTATATTATTTAGCGGAGCATTTTATTTTACCTTAAAAGGAGTTCCTGATTTTACGAAAATCGGTGAGAATCAATTTGTCGATCATCATTTGTTGCAAACCCTTTTCATGCTTTCCTTTGCTTTTACTTTTTTGACCATCATTGTGCGGAGTTATGTTGTCTCGGTACATGTTCCTTATCTTGTACAAGAAAAGACGACTTCCAATTATTATGGTTCTCTTTTTCAAAAATATCCTCGTTTCTTTCCTCAGGCTATAGGAATTGTCTTAGCGTTTCTTATGAATTTCATGAGTTCCAGTATACAAGAATCGGGAAAAGTTTTATTGGATGAAGTTTTTAATTTCGGAATGGAAAATGAAATACGTATTCCCTTTTTCCTTGCAATCTTTCTTGCTCTTTGTATCTTTGCACTTCTTGTTGTCGGATTATTGCAGAGAGGATTTTTTAATAAAAAAATAAATTTATTTGACGTTGCGATTTTTATTTTGACCATTGCTTCGGCCGGATCTTCGATAATGTTAATAAGCGATGGAGTGACACTTCTTCGTTGTGTTTTGATTTTTGTACCTCTTGGGGTAGGGATCGGTCTTTCTCTTTTCCGTATTCTTTTCCTTGCAAAAGACTCTCCGGAGCCAATTGCGGATGATGAAGTACAAGTGAAAGTAAAAGTGGTTGTTTCCGACCAAGAAGAAGTAAAAGCGACAAGTGATACTGCAAAGGTAAATTATGTCGTGGAAAAGGAAATAACAGAAAGCGAAGTAGCAGAAGAAAAAGAAGAGGAAATGATTTCTTTGAAAGAGGAAAATAAAAAATTTCAATTTCATGGAATTTCTCGTTCCATGAGAAATAAATTATGCTTTTTAAGTGATTCCAGTAAAAATTATTATAATGAATTGAAGAATACTTTATTATCTTATAAGATTCGATCGAGAATGACCAAAAGAGCAGAATGTTTTCGTAAAGGCGGATTGATTGCAAAGATTGTTGTTATGGGAAAATCTTTACGTTTACACTTAGCATTAGATCCTAATGCTTATGATATTGAAAAATATCATCAAAAAGATTTTTCCGAGAAGAAAACTTTTAAGGAAGTACCTTTCGGTATGAAAATCCGCTCGAAATTAAGCTTAAAAAGAGCCAAAGAATTGATTGCAATCCTCATGGAAGAGCGTCAAATTAAAAAGAAAAAAGATTATGTATACGAAGATTATACAAAGGATCTTATTGTTGATGGCAAAGCATTACTTGAACGTGTCGGTGCTTTATCTTCTTTAAAAGAAATTGCAACTTTGGAAGATGCCGAGAATTTAAGTGACAATATTCTGAAATTTATCCCGAAAATTCAAAAGGAAAAACCGAAAAGTGAAGATGTTAATAATGTTTACTTGGATACGGCACTGAAATATGTGGAAAATGAAATCTCTTATGAAACCTTGCATGCTGTACAGCAGATACCTGCTTCAAAAGAACTTATTCATTTGAAAGCTCGTACGGGATTAAGTAAAAAAATAACGGTGTTCGTGGACTCTTATGATAAAGAAGCGGTGAAACTTGTTCTTCTTACCGGTGGAATGGTATATCAAATTATAAGAAAGTAAGAAATACTTTTGGAGGATCCTTATGGGATCCTCTTTTTATCGGAAAAAGTTTTCTATAAGAAAAGATAGATTTTGGGTAAAATACAAGAAGAAATTTATTCGAAAAATTCTTTTGATTTTTGATCGTAAAATTTAATGGAATAAGATAAGGATCAATTTGCATATTTTTCCTTCAAACGAAAATACTAAGTTCGGAGGATTTAAAATGAGCGAATCGACTTTATCTTTAATTTTAACGATTTTCATAATTGTTCTTTCCTTCTTTTTCCTTCTTTTTTTGATTCTTCTTATTCAAAGAATGTTACATAGCGGAAGACTTGTTATCAATGAACAAATTGATACCGATATCTTTAAAAAAGAAACACATTATATTGTTACTTTGAGAAATACAAGGGGAAAGGGTACTTTTATAAAAAACTATGGATTAATGGTGCACCCTTATCATGTACCTCTTGCTCATCCTTCCATGACGGAGCAAGCGAGTATTGAAATTGCTCCTCACGCGGAAATGAGTATCGATCTTAGTAACCTTGTTCATTCCAGCCTTTTGAAGCAACATCATGGGAAATTATATTTCTATTATGAAGACGGATTTTCCATACGACATCTCAAAAAAACAAAATTATGGAAAAAGTTTTTAAAGATTGTAAATGAATCTTAAAAAATTATGGAATTTAAAGCGGTTTTATACCGCTTTTTTTAATAGCACAAAATAAAAGTATTTTCTTTTCTCCTTTAAAATAAAATAAGAATTCTATTTTCAAATAGAAAAATATGTTATCATAAAAAAAAGGAGAGATGTATGAAAATTTTTCTTGGCATATTTTCGTTAATAAAAAAAGTATTCTATTTTTGGACAAAAATTTCTTTGAAATATGATCGTATTATACAACAAGGTCGCAAAGAAACAAGTACCTCATTTGGAGCAAGTAGTATTGCTTTAAGTGTTATCGGTTCTTTATTGACGATCGGATTTTTTTACTTAGGTATTCTATGTTTTCATGGTTTGAGTGGATCGGGTGATGAGGGCTTTATTCAAGGAGTTTTCCTTATTATTCTTACTTTTTTTGGCATCATTATTTTCTTTTCCATGTCTATTGTTTCTTATGTATCGGCTGCCCTTCCGGCTTTCGTTTATGCAATTTATCAATTAAGACTAAATAAAAAGGCGATTGGTTTTATCGCCTTGATTTTAAGTATTGTTTTGGATATTGCTGCAATCGTGGGAGTTTTCCTTTTATTGGCAAATCTATCCTAGCTTACATATCTAATTTCGATAAATCATCTAAATCATTGGAATCCTCATCTTCATGGGGATTTTCTTTTTGACTTTTTGCCAAATCTTTTCCTAATTTAGCAGCATCTTGAAAACGTTTTTTTCGAAGGCGCTTTTTTTCTTTTTTGGCCATTTTCTTTTCATAAAATGCTTTTTCTTTTTCGTGATAAATTGAAAAATCTTCTGTGGGAATATAAACGAGAATACGTTCATCGTCATCCTGAACAAAGCAATCATGATAGCGATTTAAATAGAAGATAGCCACGAAATCACCGGAGGATGTCGCAATATTTTGCATGAGAATAATATAAGGAAGCCAAAACCAATTAGGAGCAAAAATTTTTGTTAAAATTACCGCGGGAATCAAAAGAAGAGTGAAAAGAACAAAAGGAGCCAATACAAAGAAAAAATATTTTTTCTTTGAGGTAATATCTCCTTGAATCGTTGTGTAGGGAAATAAGCCGGAAGGAACAAACTTTACTTGGATTTTTGTTATTTTCGCAGCAATGAAATGAAGGAGTTCATGAAGAAATGCATAAAGAATGAATCCGATAATTAATGAAGCATATTGAATAATTAACGTATAATCTCTTGAAAACGGGAATAGAAGATTTTGATTATCGATAAAATAACCGACAATAAGTAGTGTAAAGAATAAAAATCCTCCTCCAGCTTTACAAAAAATATTGATACGGGAGTCCTTGAGGATATCAATTGTTTTATATAATCCGTATTTTTCATCCAGTTCTTCTAATTTCATCATTTATTCTCCAAATCTTTTAGATATTCCACCACTTTTTCTTGATGGTATTGCTCCCGTTCTTCTTCTGTTTTTTGACTGCCGATCAATTCTTCAAAGAAGGATTCGGTAACGATTCCGTCGGTCACGACATCATTATGATAGACCAAAAAAGAGATACGTTGAGAATCTTTATAATGGACAATGGAAGGTACCTTTCCTCCACGATAATCGGAAAATTGATATTTCACGGGGAAACCATTATCCCACAAGGTTGCTTTATTTTCCCCATTACGATAGTAATTCACTTCAAAAAAATATAATTTTGTTTGTTGTTCCAAATAATAAGAACTTAAAATTTGTTTTAAAGAATAACAATCTCCACAAGATTTCCAAGAATATAAAATAGAACACTCATTCTGCGAAATTTTTTCGTCTAATAATGTCGTTGAATTTTCTTTTATTTTGAAAAAATCATATCCTTTATACGTATAAGAATCGAGATCATTCAAAAGATAAAGGCCATGGGGTGTTGTTTTATTTTCAATTATGGTGGATAGGGTATCCAATTGCAACATGGATTCATTATAATTTTGTGAAAAAATCCGTTCTCCATTCTTATAAAAATAAAGTGCCGGCATAGTTTCGATTTCTTCTGTTGCATTTTGGGGATAAAGAGGAAAAGTTTCACTCAAAGAAATGGGCAGTTGTTTATAATCGGTATCTCCGATGGCATAAATCAATCGGTGTGTTTCCGAAATATATTTTTGCATGGTAGTAAATACGGAATCGGTATGTCCTCCGCAACCGCAATCCGAAAAAACAAATAAAATAAAATCTTCTTTATTCGTGGATAGTAATTTTAATTCTTGATCATTCGTATAAACAAAAGAAGTTAAATCTTCATGAAAATAGGATAATATCTTTTCATTTTCCGACTCATTGGAACAAGAAGAAAAGAATAAAAGGCAGGGAATAGTAAAAATTATTGATTTTTTCATCTGTTTTACCTCCGTTCTTTTGTTTAGAGTATAAGTATTTTTTTAAGTAAAATCAAGTATCGCGGTAGTAATTAAAAAAAAGAAGTTAAATGACAAAGTAAATTCGATTTATATAAAGTGAAAAGACATTTTGCCGATAATTTTACACCAAAAAGGGCCTTTTTAAAAAGAAGGAAAAAAATGGGAAATTCCTTATCACATTTGAAACGAAATGTGCACAAAAATGAAACAAAACATTTCTTTTGAAAATATCTTGAAAAATTTATGTAAATAGGAATAATTTTTTTGTATTGTCAAATTATTCAGGAGGTTAAAAATGGTTAGTAGAATATCTGATTTTGAAGTGAAAAAGTATGCTTTAAAATACAAGAAGAATTTAACGGCATGCATGAATGAACGATCTTTTGCAGAGGAGGAAAATCTTTTTTTCGATCCGAATCAAGAAGCAAAAGAATTATTAAGAGCATCGCAAGGTGAAAAAAATGAAGGGAAACGTTTTATTTTAAAAGTGAATTTTGCTTTATCCTGCATGGAAAAGAAAAAAGCGATGATTCTTTGGAAGGAATATTTCTTTCAAGTGGAACGATTTTGGTGGATGCGATACTACACTCGTTCCTCGTTTTATCGCCTGAGAAAAAAGGCCATTGAGGAATTTTTATGTTTAATGGAATAATGGTTGCATTATTCGTTATAACATTATCTGTACCATCAAAAATCTGGTTTGTCAAAACAAAGGAATATAAAAATAAGAGTATTATTTTAGAGTTCAATGCTCCAGAAGGAGAAATACTTTTTTATGAATTGAATCAGAGGGATACGGTTTATTCGGGGAATACACTGTCTATTCCGATTGACAATATTGGTTCAAGCATGACAATAGTTGCAAAAACAAAAACTTCTTCTGTGGTTGTTGATCTTATCAATACCTATAAAAAACAAGATATAAAAGTAGAGGAGAAACAATATTCCATCGGGTATATTTTAAAAACACAACAAGTGAATTGTTACGTTGAGAACACATTTTGCAAAACGATTCGTTTCTCATCTTTGCCAAATGAATTTCAAAGAGAATTTTTAAAAGAAATACCAAATGCATTTTATGGCTCCTTTTTTTATGATGGAAATTTATCTGTTTCGGGAAAATTAAAAATTTTTGATAAAGGAGATTTATTCCCTGATATTCCTTTTGATGGAAAATATGTGTTCCCTTTGAAAGCCGTGGAAAAAGAAAAAATCTATTCTTTCGAATTGGCAAATGGATATCAATATACCAAAAACGGAAAATGGATTCAAACAAAGGATGGAATACAAAATAGTGTTATTATTCCACGAAGAGATATTCAAGGAACTCTTCTTTGTGAAGTAGAGTATCATATTGGCATTATGGTCTTTCATTATCCTTTTTCCATACAAATAGAAAAAGCAATAAAAGAAGGACTTTCCATAACAACGGAAGAAAAGAAGATAGATTTTTATGAAAAAGAGTTTTTTATATAGCGGAGGAATGATTTTTCTTTCTTTGGGAATTTTTCTTTTTACTCAAGTACATCTTTTTCTTCATCAAACAGAAAATGAAATTCGTTATAGTTTTGAGCTATCTTTGCAACAGAGTATTGAAGAAAAAGAAGAACGATTTTCTTTTTCGGAAGATATCTTTGAAACCTTTTTTCTTTCCTCTTTAACGAAATTAAAGGAAGATTATGGTTTATCTTTTCTTCAAACAAAAATTCATTATGACTATAAGGAGAATCAACAATGCAATTCCATATCCATCGCAGTTCACTACATCAAAGGGCACATCAAAAAGACACTTTATTATACCGGATTTTTCTCTTAAGTCTTTTGATTTTTTTCATTAGTATCTGTTTTTTTCTCTTCTTTGATTTTTTATTTCATAATTTTTTTCTTTCTCTTGGTATTGGATTACTTTATCTTCTTTTTGAAATGTTTTTTATGATTTTTCGAATATATCCCTATTTAAAAAAAATAGAAAATAAAGAGAACTTATTCGATTTTGCACATCGTGTTTTATGCTTTTGGAAGAAAGATTCCTTAAAGAGTATTTTAAAAATGGCAGCAAATGAAAAAAAAGAAAACGATATAAAAAAATTATATGCCAAATTGAGAACACGATACGAAGATCCTGCTTTGGAAGTTTTTCTTGTTGCACTTTCAAAGATTAATTCTTATGATCGTTTAATCGCTGTAATGAATATTTTATTTCCGGAGAAAAAAGATGAGATAAAACGATATGTATCCAATCTTTTTTCTTTTTATGTCATGACGTTGTTCTTTTCTTTTCTTCATATCTTTCTTCTTTTGAATCATTCTTTTTTTGCTCCTCTTTGTTCTTCTTTTGTGGGGAGCATTTATTTTGGAATTCTTTTTCTTCTTTTTATCTTCGGACCGATGTTTATCCAATATGAAGAAGAAAAAGAAAGGAAATTGAAAATAGAAGAGCTTTTAACTTATTTTCGGGCATATGGTCAATTTCTAAAGCCTTATGAAGCTTTTGAAAAAGCTTGTGAAATTTCGAAAGATTACGGATTTTCTTTTTGGAAAAAACGAGATCTTCTTTTGGGAGAAAATAGTGAAAAATTTCTATCGTTTTTTTCTACTTTAAGTAAAGAGGAACAAAAAAGTATTCTTTATATTTCTCATTCCATTAAAGAAACACATTTGTGTAAAGAAGTTCCCGTCATAGAAAAGAAAGAAAAGTTTTCTTGGTTTTCTCTTTTTCCTTTTCTTTTAAACGGAGCATTTTTTCTTTTCATTATCTATGGAGGTTTTTATTTATGAAAAAATTTTCTTTGATGGTACTTTTTTTCCTGAATCTTTTGTTTTTTCACGATCTCGGAAGTTATATGCTTACCATGAAAGAATTAATGTCCATGGAAGTAGTTTTAAGAGATGCTCTGAAAAAGGATTTTGAATTAAAAGATGAAATAAAAGAAATGCTCATGGAAAATAAGATTTTATTTGATTTTGATGCAACAAATAAAGAAAACATTGTACCAATTGTTTTAAAAAAAGAAATTTCTTGTCTTCTATTCTTTATGAAAAAAGAAGTGATTTGGAAATTTTATGTTGTTTCTTAAATCAGTCTTTTTTTATTTTTTGTAAGAATTGTTCTAACTTTTGATGAAAATCCGAAAGACTACCATTATTTAAAAGATAATCGGTACATTTTTTTATGTTTTTTTCAAACTGATGCGAGGCATTAAATTCCAAATCTTTTGATATCGTTTTTGATTTTCTTCGCTTTAAATTGGCAATTTGCATTTCTATTGGAGCATCAAGAGCAAGAATATAATCACAATAATGATCCCAATGAGCTTCGAAAAGTAAAGGGACCTCCAGAAAAACAAATTCTTGATTTCGATTTTTTTTGATAAAAATTTTTAATTTTTTTTCAATTTGCGGATAAATATAATTTTCTAATGCCGTCTTTTTCTTTTCATCTTCAAGAATAATTTTTTTAATTACACTTTTATTGATGGTTCCATACGTACTTAAAATCGTTTCACCGAAAAGATGAAGGCAGTATGCTTGAAAAAATTTATCTTTTTTATAAAGATTATTCACTTCTTCGTCTGCAGAAAAAACAGGGTAACCTTTGGACTTAAAATAATATAATGCCGTGGATTTACCGGATGCAATTCGACCATATATTCCCACGATTTTTGCTACCTTTTGGCAAAAAGGACAATACGTGGATCCACGACCATGAATCTGTGCTTTTTTTAAATGGTGATGACAATCGGGACAGATATTTTCTTTTTTTCCATAGACATTTAATTCTTCTTGAAAAAGACCATCGATTCCTTTCCCGGGATGGTAGCTAAGAATGGTGGAACCACCGAGTTCAATGGCTCTATTCAAAATATTTTGTGCGTTTTGAATCAACAAGGCACATTCTTGTAGGGTAATCTTATTTGAAGGTTGAAAAGGAGAAATTTTGCTTTTAAAAAGAATTTCGTCGGCATAAATGTTACCGATTCCTGCAAGAAAAGATTGATTCATTAAGGAAGCTTTGATTTCTGTCGTACTTTTTTGTAATTTTAAAAAGAGTTCTTCCGGAGTTATTTGAAAAGGTTCTTTTCCCAATTTTTTCAAACAAGGAATATTTTTTTCTTCTTCTAACGGATAGACTTCCATAATGCCAAAGCGACGCATATCATCATAAATGAGTTTGGTCTGATCGGTAAAATGAAAAAGAATACGTGCATATTTGGTATTTTTTTCCGTTTCTTCCTGAAGATAATATTTTCCTTCCATACGAAGATGCGAAATTAAAATATCGGAATCCAAATAAAAAATTAAAAATTTTCCTCTTCGAGCAATCTTTTGAATGGTTTGATGATTTAATTTTGTCAAAGGATATGTAGACTTTTGTGCCATATGGAAATCCAAAATTTCGACATAATCGATTGTTTTTCCAAGAACTTGTCGGCTCAATAAGGTACGTACGGTTTCAACTTCAGGTAATTCGGGCATTTTTTTCACCTACTTTGCATCATACCAAGTTTTGGCAATAGAACCATTTGCTTTTAAAGGACAAGTGAATTCATAAATGTTTTCCATTGTTTCTTTGACAAGTTTATAAATCTCGTCTTTTTCGTTTTTATAAACTTTTAAGATTAATTCGTCATGAATTTGCAAAACAATTTTACTTTTATATTCTTTTTCTTTCAATAATTGTGAAATTTTTACCATGGCCATTTTAATTAAATCTGCGGCAGTCCCTTGAATCGGGGCATTCATCGCGGCACGTTTACCAAATTCACGGGTTTGATAATTCTCGGAATTTAATTCCGGAATATATCTTCTTCGATGAAATAAGGTTTCTACATAACCATTTTCTTTTGCAAAAGCCAAAATAGAATTGAAGTAGCTTTGAATTTCAGGATAATGCTCATAAAATTTTGTGATGATTTTTTTGGATTCGGAAATACTGATTTCCAATTGTTCCGAAAGGCCCCAATCGGAGATTCCGTATACAATACCGAAATTAATGGTTTTTGCTTTTCTCCTCAATTCCGGAGGACATTCCACCTCATCGGGAATGGAAAAGATTTTCCGAGCCGTTTGTTCATGAATATCTTCATCTTTTTGAAAGGCTTGAATCAAAGGAGTACAATGGCTTAATGAAGCAAGAACGCGTAATTCAATTTGAGAATAATCTAAAGATAACAAATATAAGTCATCCTCTTTATAGAAGAAGGCCTTTCGAATTTCTTTTCCTTCTTCGCTGCGAACGGAAATATTCTGTAAATTCGGATCGGAAGAGGATAATCTTCCCGTCGTCGTTAAAGCTTGATTGAAGGTAGCGTGTATTTTTTGGTCTCCCAAAATATAATCGGCAAGGCCGGAAGAATACGTGGAAACCAGCTTGGAATATTTTCGATGCTCAATAATCAAAGGTACTATAGGATGGAGATGTTTGATCGATTGCAATATCTCAATCGATGTCGAAGATTTCTTTGGATTGGGAAGATTTAAGCGTCGGAATAATAAATCGGCAATTTGTTTTGGCGAGGAAATATTTAAAGTTTTATCTTCCGCCATTTCCATTATTTGTTCACTGATTTCATCAAGTCGATTTTGATATCTTTCATTGATCTCTTTTAAGGTTGAAATATTCAAAGGGAATCCCTCAAATTCCATATTGGCAAGAACATTACTCAAAGGTAATTCGACTTTTTCATAAAGTTCTCGACAATTCGTTTCATCAAGTTGTTGGTAACAAGAACTACGAATTTTATGAAATAAAAAGGCCATGTGAAATAATTTCGGATCCGGATCAAAAAGATTATAGGATTCGGAAAATAAAATATTGAATCCATAATATGCATAGATACTGATAGGATCTTGCTCTAATGAAGATTTTAATAAATAAGTAGCAAGGAGTAAATCCAATTGAATACCTCTTAATTCGATATTATCTTTTTTCAGAGCAAGAGCTAATGTTTTGCTATCAAAGGTATCTTTGTTTATGGAAGGATTTTCCAGATATGCTTTTAAATCTTCATCAATATTATTCGAAGAATAGGGTAAATAGTAACAATTTTTTTCGTCACTGAATACAAATCCCCGCAAGAGAATATTTTTATAATTGTGTCCTTCAATATCGGCAATAAATGTCGAAAGATTTTGTGGTAATTCTTTGAAAGAATGAACAAAATGCTTTTGAAATTCGACAGGTGCGTCTTTTTTGTTCTTTGTTCTTTTGTCACTTACCTTCAATTTTTTTAATAAAGAAGAAAATTCGTACTTCGTATAAAAATTCGATAATTCATTAAAATCATAGCCTTCATAAATAAGATCATCTAAAGTGAATGTAATCGGAACATCCAATTCGATGGTGGCAATTTGCTTACAAAGCAAACCTTCTTCTTTTCCCAAACGGATTTTTTCACCGAGTTTTGAAGTGTCATCTTGCATTGCTTCAATAATTTTTTCCAAAGAACCATATTCTTTCAAAAGTTTCAAAGCTGTTTTTTCACCAATCCCGGCAATTCCTTTCAAATTATCTGAGGCATCACCGGTTAAACCTTTGTAATCGGTTATTTGCTCTGGTGTCAATCCCATTTTTTCCATCAAAGTTTCTCTTGTCATAATGTCAACATCGGAAAGCCCTTTTCGGATTAAGTGAACTTCGATTTTATCGTCGATTAATTGCAAAAAATCTTTATCGGAAGTATATATTTCTACCTTATATCCTTTTTTTCCTGCCATTTTTGCAATAGTCCCGGCAATGTCATCTCCTTCGTGCCCGGGTAATTCATAATGATAGACATTTAACGCAGTTAAAAATTCTCGGGCAATGGGAAGTTGAATGGCCAGTTGCTCCTCGATGGGTTTTCGTTGCGCTTTATAACTTGCAAGAGCTTCATGACGAAAAGTTTTCTGATTGGTATCGAAAGAAACAAAAATTCGATCTCCATCTTTTAAATTCGAAATTATTTTATTCATCATATTCGAAAAAGCGAAGATGGCATTTGTCGGAATTCCGTTTTTCGTGGACATTAAATTTCCTTGATATGAAGTAGCATAATACGCTCGGAATAGTAAAGAGTTACCATCAATTACTACGACTTTATTCATATTTTTCCTCCATTTTTATAATTTCTTTTGCAATAAAAGATATACCGCGTTTGTCTTTACTGAAATTTCCTGTTACTAAAATCGCATCTCCTTTTTGCAAAAAAGGTAATGTTTTAAATAAACTCGGAAAGACAATAATTTTTAATTGATATTGTTCATCATAACATGTTATAAGTTCCATTTCTTCATTTTTTTTCGTTTCGATGATTCTTGTCGCCGCTATCAGAGCAGGAAAAGTGGTAAATCTTTTTTGCCTTTCGTATGCTTTTTCAATGTTATCAACGGTTTTATTTTGAAAATAAGAAGAGTAATTATCGAATAAAGAACCGGAGAGCAAAATACCTAATGCTTCAAATTCCAGTTGATTTTTTAAAGAAATATTTTCTTTGTAAATCGTAATTTTCGGTTCCATGATTTTTCTTTCTTCCTCGGTTAATTCATAAATACCTTGCATATTCATCGCAAAAAGCAAGAAAGTACTTATTGCTTTTCTCAGGGTTTCCCGATTATATTTGAAAGAATCAAAAGCCCCGGCATTAATTAAGGAAACAATACCTTGTTCATTGATATTTTTTCCTTGCATTCGTAAAAAGAAATCGGTGATGGAAGTGAATGGACCTTTTTCTCTTTCTTTCAGGATGGCACTTTCAAAAGTCGAAGGGAAACTATGAATCGCATTGAAAGGCATACGGATTCCTTCTTCTTCCACATGGAAATTATCTTCACTTTTATTGATATCCGGTAATAAGAGTTTAATAGAAAAATGTTTTAATTCATTCGCATAGTAACCATACATCGTCGCACTTTTTTGCGAATCAAATAATGCGGCGAAGAATTCTTTTGGTGCCTTTGCCTTCAAGTAAGCCATTTGATATGAAATACAAGAGTAACAAACACTATGAGATTTATTAAAACCATAATTGGCAAATTCCAATATATATTGATAAATATTTTCACTGTCTTTTTCACTTAAACCGTTTTCCATAGCACCTTTTATAAAATCTTTTTTAAGAGAGGCTAGTTTTTCACTGTCTTTTTTGGAAATTGCTCTTCGCAAGATGTCGGCTTTTCCTAAACTGAAAGAAGCAATAATTCTTGTAACAAGCATGACTTGTTCCTGATATACAATGACTCCATAGGTCTCTTTTAAAATCGGCTCAAGACGCGGATCCATATAAATTGTTTTTTCTTGTCCCTTTTTTCGTTTGGCATATAAAGGAATATTTTTCATCGGTCCAGGACGATAAAGAGCATTCACGGCAACAATATCTTCAAAAGAATCTACGCAAACAAGTTTTAAACTATCGGTGATTCCTGCACTTTCCAGTTGGAAAATCCCCTTGGTATAACCACTGGAAAGTATATGTAATGTTTCTTCATCGTTCAAAGGAATTTTGGTGAGATCCATATCGGATTTTTGCCATTTTTTCAAAATATTTTCAATAATCGTAAGATTTCTCAATCCGAGAATATCCATTTTTAAAAAGCCGAGATTCTCAAGATAAATAGCCTCAAACGGAGCTGGAGCTTGTTCATCACCCATCATAGGAAGCACTTCATTTAAAGGATCATTATTGATAAGGATACCTGCGGCATGCAACCCTTTTTGTCTGGGTAATCCTTCTATTTTTCTTGCTAAGGATGCAATTTTTTTGAAATGTTCATCCTCGATTAATTTGCGAAATGCAGGAGCGGATTTATAAACATCGACGAAGTTTTTTTCATATCCTATAGAAGAGCATAGAGCGTTGATATCACTGGGATTAAAAAGAAAGACTCGTCCGACATCACGAATCGATTGTTTCGGACCGATGGTTTGAAAAGTGATAATATTTCTTACCTTATCTTTCCCGTAGCGGTCCTGAATATATTGAATTAATTCTTCGCGACGATAATCGGCAAAATCCATATCGATATCCGGCATTGAAATTCGCTCGGGATTTAAAAAACGTTCAAATAATAAATTATATTGAATCGGATCAATATCCGTAATGCCAAGAGCATAACTGATTAATGATCCCGCGGCAGAACCTCGCCCCGGACCAGTGGCAATGTGATGCGTTTTGGCATAATGAACATAATCTTGAACAATCAAAAAATAATCAAGATAGCCCATTTTTTCAATAACATCCAATTCATATTTTAAACGTCTATCATAAAGATCATTCATTCGATTTTCTGCTTTTAATCGAAGAATGGCCTGTTGATAAATTTCTTCTTTTTTATTTTGAGAGGTACTAAATTCCAATAATTTTCCTCGTTTTTTTTGAAAAACAAAAGAAGAAAAGAAATTTTCGTTAAAAAAATCAAAATCTTGTTCGCGATAAATTTTTCGTGCCACTTTTTCATTAAATAAATAATAGGGTGTTGTCTTTTCTTCTATATCTTCCAAATGGGAATCTTCTTTTAAACAGGCAAGAATTTCTAATGCCAATCCATCTTCTTTTTTTAAACATAGTGTCTTTGGAAAAGCTACAGTTAAAAAACCATATTGATCGGCAAAATGATAAATTCGTTTAAGAAAAGGATATTGCTGTTTATCATAACATTCACTGCCGATATAAAATTTTGAAAAATGCTTTTTTAATTCTTGTAACATTTCTTTTGTTTGTTCATCTTTTTCTTCGGTAGTGAAAAAGTTCGAAGATAAAGCAGGAACAATGGCAATTAATCCTTCGGTTTTTTCAAAATATCCCTGGTAAATCCCATCTTTTACATCATGAAACAGTAAACAGAAATTACGATAACCTACTTCGGATTGGATATAAAGATAGATCTTTCTTTGTTTTTCTTTGTAAAAAAAAGTAAAAGATGCACCGAAAACAGGTTGTATTCCGAAATTTTTGCAAGCTAAATCAAATTCTGGAAAAGCATAGGCATTTTCATCCGCAATAGCTAAAGTGGAAAAAGAAAGTTCTTTTCCGCGTTGCACATAAGGGGAAATCTTTAATGTGCTGCTAAGAAAAGTATAGCCGGATATAACATGTAAAGGAAAATAGGGCATATTTCTTTAACTCCTATTTTTATTATAAGACAAAATAAGCATGAATGCGTAGTAAAAGAAATAGGTTTTGGAATTTCATTTTTGGTTTTAAAGTTGAAAATTATCAGTATAAAAATGGTAAAAAAGATGTAATCTTGTGCACAAAGTAACAAATAATGAAAAAATATGTTGATTTAAGTTTTCTTGTTCACTATAATAGCAAATGTTGAGCGTAATTGAGCTCAAAAGGGGTGAATTTAATGCCAAAAACTGTCGTCCGCGAAAACGAAACGTTAGATGAAGCACTTCGTAGATTCAAAAGACAGGTGAACAAAGCAGGAACTATTGCTGAAGCACGTAAACGCGAATTCTATGTTAAGCGAGGACTTAAACGTAAGCAAAAGATAGAAAACGCAAGAAAAAAATCATATTAAATAAATAAGAATCGTTGATCGATTCTTTTTTTTGCAAAAAAAGGCAAAATCTACAAGATCTCATTTTATGATAAAATATCCTGCTTAAGGAGATATATTTTATATGTATTATTTTGCCACAAAAAAGATTTTTTTTGCTATCTTCTTTCGATCTAGATTTGAAGGAAACCAAAAAAATCAACCGTTTTTTGCAGTTTTTAGATGATTCTGATGTTCAAAAAGTTATTACTAAGTATGTTAAAAACGAAACTTCCATGGGAGGACGACCAAACGTAAATTATTATAATTTTTTCGCTGCGATTTTATTTGTTTTTGCATATTACGTTTCATCTAATCGAACAGATTATTTCGATTTTATGACACTTCTTTACTTTTGGCATACTGGGTTGCGCCACAAAATTTAGAGCCGGAAAAAATTTGCTGTTCCACGTTGGAAACTCTTTCAAAAAAAGAAAAATCAATCAAAAAATATACAAGCAAAAGCAGGGGGGAATTTTAGGTTTTTCAACAAGCTATGCTTGTTGAATTTATTCAGATTTTGATAATAAAAAAGAGGTGTTGTTTCACCCATTTTTTACATTGAGTTTTTCAACAGCCTCTTAATATAATTTTCAATTTATTTATAATCATTTGGATTTAATAGTGTTCCTGTATATAATTGAATTTGTCCTTGATTATAGCTTCTTATGATATGATATTCACTCCAATTAGCTTTTATTCCTCCATAATAAAATTCATGACTTACATCTTGTGTACTTGAACGAATAATTCCATCTTCAATTACTAATTGATTTGTATATCGATGTGCTTCTTTAATCATATTTGTTATTGATGAATTTTCGCTTTCATAAAATATTACTTCATAACTATAATCCCATATTCCATCCAATATATACTTATTTAAATTTTGATAATTAAAAGAATATAATTTATTATCATAATTTTGTATCATAAACATAATATTTTCATATTCACTATAAGGAAAACCGATATTGAAAAATAGATTATCTGTTTGTGATCTTTGATAAATTATCAATTCATCATTTGATTTATCATAATCGATAATTTGATAAAGATATTGTTCGTCTTGACTTTTTTGTAGTAAATAATGTTCACTTTGAAAATCTTCCGCATCTAAAATTCCAATTTCTCCTTCTTCTTTTATAAGCGGAGCATTATCATTAGTATAATATTTTGTGGTTATTGATTCTTGTTTCATAGTTATATCTAGAGGAAATGAATCTGTTAAATAATAATCAGTACATGTAATTGTTTGATTTGTTGAAACAACTTGTCCCTCTAAAGAGATAAGATTATTTAAAAAATTTTGCAAATTTTCTTTTTCAGAATACGAAGTAGCAAAATAACTATTTATGCTTGAACTATTTGAGCTTTCAAGTGATTGGACGCTAGATGTATTTTTATTCATCGGAGAACATCCAATCAAGAATAAACTTATAAATAAAAATAAATTTCTTTTCATTTTTTATTGCACATTATATACATGTGTTGTATATGTTTTTTCTTCGTAACAACTTATTTTATTTCCATTTTCAAGAATTGTGGCTTCATCATATTCTTTAAAAGCAGCAGCGCTCCAATTGCTAAAGGAAATTTTATTATCTTTTAAAGTGTATTCAAAAGTATCAACATAAGTCTTTTTGCTACTTAATATTAGTTGAGTTACGCTACCAGTTCCATCTTCTTTAAATTCTAATGTCATTGTATATTGAGATTCACTATAAATATATGTTTTTGTTGTAATAATGGATTTAAAATCAATTTCATTACTCATAATATGGAATGTTTTGCTGGCTACAATATTTTCATCTATTGATGATTTTATGGTAATGACAACATCTCCCACTTCTTTTGGAGTTAAGATTAAAGTATTATTTTCATCAACGGTAACTTCTAATTTATTTCCATCACTACTAGTTGCAATTATTGTTTGATCAGCTTCCATTGGCATTACATATGTTCTGTAATTATAAACTTGACCTATTAATAAAGTGTCTCCTTCTATACTATCAGATGGATGAAAGGAAACAGATGTTGGTGCAGGTGCAGTAATTGTTACTTCTTCCTCTATTAAAGTGTAACGGAATATTCCATCATCGCATTTTTTGTAATAAGAAAAAGTTAATGTTGTTGTACCTTTTCCGACAACGTGTAAAAAACCATCATTTTCTAATTCCACAACTGAAGAATTTGATGAATCAACGTTATTAAGTCTTAAACTTAAAGCTTTATTTGGAGTATATACTTTAGCATCTGCAAATAAATATGAAGTGTCTAATGTTATTTTGTTAGAATCTACAGCATGATCTCCATTATTTCTAGCAATCATTTGAACTTCACTTACTGTTTCTAAGAAATATTCTGTAGTATCCATTATATCGCTTGGCACAGTTTTTCTTTCTTCATAATTCACTTCAGCTTGCCAAGCATATCCAGATAAATAACTATCATCTTCGGTTAGGACATCATTTGAAACAAAACTATAATTCACTGATAATATTTTTGATAAGTCTAAAGAAAGAGAAAATTCAAGTGAAATTGTATCTGTTATTTTATCTTTTATATCTTCTCCCCAATCACCATCATAAGAATATGAAACAGTAAAACTAAAATTATATTCTTCATTAGTTTTAGTATAGGACATTGTTGTATTTCCTAATTGCATAAAATAAGCATTGCTTTGTATTGTTCTTATGAATAATTGTGTTTTATATGCAGCTTTAGGTGATGTTTCGATTTTATATGCGCTATCAAGAATGTAACTATTATCAGTTAACATAGAATCATCTGCTTCTTCTTGTGAATCAAAAATAAATATTTTACTTGCAGCATCTTGATAAGCATGACCACTAAGAGAATTTTTTTCAAAATCTATTACATTTTCATACATATTGAATGTATATAATTTATTTTCTTCTTCAATTTTTTCTTGTACAGACATTTGTCTTCTTTTATAAGTATCTGTTGTTCTTTTGATTTCAGCAGAACTTTTATCTTCACTAGTTACAGTCCCTTCTACATAAGCAGTATAATCAGCAAAAGTTTGATGTTTTTCATCGCTTTCAATGGTAATATCTCCATTATAAGTAGTATCTTTTATTTGTGCGCTTGATGCATAAAGAGCTTCATTTACAATAGGTGTAGATAAAAGATTAAGAACTTCATCAAAATCCATTGTTCCTTTCTCATCAAGAGTGGAAAAAGAACTAGAAGATGTTCCTACACTAGCACTATCGCTAGTTAAGGATGAAGAACCGCCTGCTACAGAATTGGATGCACTTGTTCCGCTTTCGCTTAAACTATACCCCCCCCGTTGCTCGACGAATCGGGTAAGGAGGTTGCTCCAAAAGATGTAGAGGATGATCCACTTAGTGAGGTTTCAGGCAAATTTTGACAAGCTACGAGTAGCATTGTAATTGAAAAAAATGTAAGAAAACCTTTTTTCATAAAATCATATCCTCCCAAAAAAAAGTAAATATGTTGTGTAGTATAAAGAAATCCGCTATAAAAAGCAAGAAGAACTTTTAAAATTTGAAAACTTTCTTATTTTTAGGCTTG